>DATMZQ010000426.1:0-16756 GCA_035573615.1 Burkholderiales bacterium
AAACAGCTTCCCATTCGGGCCGCAGATTCCAGAGCGAATCAAGCGGGTTCGGAAATTGTCCGAACAGAACTTAATGAAGATGTCGGTTTGTTGCGCCTCGCTCTGATCGAGGCCGTCATGAAAGAAGCGCGTGCCGATCGAACTGACTAATAGGCGAGCTTTGGTGCTCGGTCTAGGGGCAAGCGGACTATCGATGGCCCGCTGGCTGAGCAAACGCGGGGCCGTGGTTCGCGTTGCTGATAGTCGTGATTCGCCGCCATTCGCCTCAACCTTGCGCGGAGAACTCCCGGCTGTCGAACTGCAGACGGGGGCATTTCGCTTCGAGAGCCTGGATGATATCGACCTTATGGCGGTCAGTCCTGGAGTGCCCCTGGCCGAGCCGGTCATTCAACGAGCAGTAGAGCGAGGAGTCGAAGTAGTCGGCGACATAGAGTTGTTCGCGAGAATCAGAAGCGAGTTTCCTGGCAGCCGGGTGATTGCCATTACCGGGTCTAACGGAAAAAGCACAGTAACGGAAATGGTCGGCGCGATGGTACGTGCCGCAAAGATCAGGACACTGGTTGCCGGGAATATCGGTTTGCCCATTCTGGATGCGGTGTTGGAAGTCGCAGCCGGTAGCCGTCGTCCTCCGGATGTATTCGTGCTTGAACTGTCTAGCTTCCAACTGGAGTCAACGCGTACCTTGAATCCCGATGTAGCCGCCGTGCTGAACCTGAGCGAGGACCATTTGGATCGCTATTCGGGCATGCTCGATTATGCAACGGCGAAATCACGCATATTCATCGGCGCCGGAATCCAGGTCATAAACAGACAAGATGCGTGGGCAAAGAACATGATCGGCGGGGGACGTCCGGTTTTGACCTTCGGCTTGGATGAGCCTTGGGTCGACGGCAATTGGGGACTTCGTCAAATGAATGATGACCTCTGGTTGGCGGAAGGCAGAGCGAATCTGATGAAGGTCTCCGAACTCAGAGTAGAGGGCTTGCACAATGCTGGCAATGCTTTGGCCGCTTTGGCGCTATGCCGCGCAATTGGCCTTCCTTACGAGCCGATTCTTGATGCTCTCTTCACGTTCGAGGGTTTGCCACACCGGGTTCATAAAGTTGCAGAGATCAAGGGCATATCTTTCTACGACGATTCCAAGGGGACTAATGTAGGCGCTACTGTAGCCGCTCTCATGGGAATCGCCGCGAAAGTTGTGCTGATTGCGGGCGGAGAGGGCAAAGGGCAGGACTTCTCGCCGTTACGCAAGGCGGTTACCGAGAAAGCAAGAAGTGTCGTGCTTATTGGACGAGACCGCGACAAGATCGCCGCCGCCCTGGAAGGCTCTGGCGTCCCAATCATAAATGCTGAGAATATGCGCGACGCAGTACGCGTCGGATTTTCACTTGCGCAAATCGGCGATGCGGTGATGTTGTCTCCAGCGTGCGCCAGCTTCGACATGTTCAGCAACTACGAACATCGCGCCAAGGTTTTTATCGACGAAGTCCAGGCATTGGAGACCGGGCCTTGAACGGATCCCTGAGCCTCGGCGTCGCCGCAAAATCCACTTCAATTGCGGAATTCGATTACATCCTCATCAGTATCGCGGGCCTTCTCCTTGCCATGGGATTGATCATGGTCTATTCATCTTCGGTCGCAATCGCCGAAGGCGGCCGCTATACCGGCAACCAGGCAACCTACTACCTCGTACGACACGGGATATTCCTGTTCGTCGGAATCGTGGCCGGCTTCATATGCTTCCAGTTCCCATTAAATTTCTGGGAACAGGCCGCACCCTACTTGTTCTGCGTTGGTGTCGCGTTGCTGATGGTCGTTCTTATCCCAGGGCTGGGACGCGAAGTAAATGGCAGCCAAAGATGGCTTTCGCTTGGCCTGTTCAATCTGCAACCTTCAGAACTAATGAAATTATTCGCGGTGTTGTATGCCGCCGACTACACGGTCCGCAAAGCAGCACTGATGCACAGCTTTCGCAAGGGCTTTTTGCCGATGCTGGTTGTAATGCTTCTTACAGGCGGGTTGTTGTTGCAAGAGCCCGATTTCGGGGCGTTTGCCGTGATCAGCGCTATTGCCATGGGCATCCTTTTTTTGGGCGGCATGAATTGGAAATTATTTGCAACGTTAATCTTGCTTCTGCTGTTAGGTTTTGTAGTTCTGATCTGGACGTCGCCATATCGCCTGCAGCGGGTTACCGGATTTATGGACCCATGGTCGGATCCCTTCGGCAAGGGGTATCAGTTGTCCCACGCCCTCATTGCCTTCGGCCGGGGAGAGTGGTTCGGCGTTGGGCTGGGCGCGAGCGTAGAAAAGCTTTTTTATTTGCCGGAAGCGCATACGGATTTTCTGCTTGCCGTCATAGCCGAAGAACTGGGTTTCTGCGGGGTCTTAACGGTAATGGTTTTATTCGGCGTAATGATATGGAAAGCATTCGCTATTGGTAATCAGGCGGCACGCATGGAGCGCTGCTTCCCGGGACTGGTAGCCCAGGGAATAGCCTTGTGGCTTGGAGTCCAGACGTTCATAAACATGGGTGTGAACATGGGGGTACTGCCGACCAAAGGTTTGACTTTGCCTCTACTGTCATTCGGCGGCAGCGGCATCGTAGCCAATTGTTGTGCGCTTGCCGTTCTGCTGCGAGTCGATTATGAAAACAGGAAAATGATGATGGGCTATTCGCTTTGAGTCCAACAGTCCGCAGTTCTTTCTGCAAGGCGATTCTATATTCCGTCATCGCCGGTATGCGCAACCGCGACGCGGCCACGCCGTCGCTTCCCGGACCAGCCGGCCACAGGGCCGGGCAGTACACCGCTCGGGCGGCCACATGAGAACGATCCTTATCATGGCGGGTGGCACCGGAGGCCATATTTTTCCGGCACTCGCGGTTGCCGATCAAATGCGCGACAGCGATTGGAGAGTCGTTTGGTTGGGCTCAAAAACGGGCATGGAGTCAAGGCTGGTTCCGCAGTACGGCTTTGAAATGGAATGGGTTCGTTTCTCCGGTCTGCGCGGCAAAGGCATTCTGCGCGCACTGTTGCTGCCAATTAACTTGTTGATCGCATTCGCACAGAGCGCCCGCGCTATTTTCCGGGTGCGGCCCGATGTCGTACTTGGTATGGGAGGCTATATCTCCTTTCCCGGCGGGTTGATGGCCGCACTGCTGGCGCGTCCATTGATTTTGCATGAGCAAAATTCTGTAGCCGGGCTTGCCAACAAGGTGCTGGCACGGTTCGCAGATCGCGTCTTGGTTGCCTTTCCGAATGCGTTGCGCAATGCGGAATGGACCGGCAATCCGGTGCGCCGTGACATCACGCAATTGGTTACGCCCGAACGGCGGTACAGAGACCGCACTGGAAATCTCAATGTGTTGGTTGTCGGAGGAAGCCTCGGCGCACAGGTTCTGAATGAAACTGTCCCACGCGCGCTGGCGCTGATGCCGCCCTCAGGCAGGCCAAATGTGACACATCAGGCGGGCGAGCAGCATCTTGCTATGTTAGAGCGGGAATATCGGCTTGCTGGAGTTAGTGCTACAGCGTTGGCGTTTATTGAGGATATGTCCAGTGCCTATGCATCGGCGGACCTGGTCATCTGCCGAGCGGGCGCTCTGACGATTTCCGAGATCGCCGTCGCAGGAGTTGCGAGCGTGCTGGTTCCTTTCGCATTCGCGGTCGACGACCACCAGACCTTCAACGCCCGCTATCTATCGGACCGCTCCGCAGCGCTTTTGATTTCTCAAGCCGACTTTACCGCTCGCAAGCTGGCCGACGTGCTGCTCCGCTGTACAAGGGCAAAACTGCTCGAGATGGCGATAAAAGCCCGTGAATTGGGCAAGCCAGATGCAGCGCAAATTGTCGCGCAACGTTGTATGGCCATCGCCGCATGAAACACAAGGTAAAACATGTCCACTTCATCGGAATTGGTGGCGCGGGAATGAGCGGAATCGCAGAAGTGATGCTCAACCTGGGATTCGAAGTCAGCGGTTCTGATATTTCAGAAAATGCCGCCACGCTACGACTCAAGAACCAGGGAGCCAAAATTTCGATTGGCCATGATGCGAGCAATGTGAGCGGAGCGCATGCCGTAGTGACGTCGGCCGCGGTCAGGCAGGACAATCCAGAAGTGGCTGCTGCCCGCGCGAAGCGAATACCGGTCGTGCCGAGAGCCATGATGCTGGCGGAGTTAATGCGGTTGAAGCAGGGCATTGCAATCGCCGGAACGCATGGCAAAACGACCACCACCAGCCTCGTAGCCAGCGTGCTGGCGCAGGCAGGAATGGATCCAACCTTCGTTATCGGCGGCCGCCTTGAGGCCGCCGGATCCCACGCGAAGCTTGGGACCGGCGAGTTCATCGTGGTGGAGGCCGATGAATCAGATGCCTCCTTCCTTTATTTGCAGCCAGTTCTTGCGGTCGTCACGAATATTGACGCAGACCACATGGAAACTTACGGGCATGACTTTGGCCGCCTGCGGCATGCGTTTCTGGAATTTATCGAACACTTGCCTTTTTACGGAATGGCAGTTCTTTGCGCGGATGACGCCAATGTCAAAAGCTTGTTGCCGATTATCACCAAGCAAGTGACGACATATGGTATCGACGAAGGTGCACAGGTTCGTGCCGTGGAGATTCATGCCGACGCCGCCCGCATGTGCTTCCGTGTGGTACGTAGAAACGGCAATTTGAAACCTGCCGCTGATCTGAACATCGTGCTGAACCTGCCTGGTTTACATAACGTTCGTAATGCGCTTGCCGCAATTGCAGTCGGAATGGAAATTGGCGCTTCAGACGAAGCTATCGTAAAAGCGCTCGCCGAATTTCGCGGCGTCGGGAGGCGTTTTCAGCGCTATGGCGAGGTCCCCCTCCCCCAAGGAAGTTTCACGCTCATTGATGACTATGGCCATCATCCGGCGGAGATGGCCGCGACAATTTCTGCTGCGCGCGGCGCTTTCCCGAACCGGCGACTAGTGCTGGCCTTCCAACCTCACCGCTACACGCGAACGCGGGATTGTTTCGAGGATTTTGTCAAGGTTCTGTCGTCCGTCGACGCGCTCTTGCTTACCGAAGTCTATCCGGCGGGGGAAGCGCCGATCGTGGCTGCGGATGGTCGCGCGCTAGCGCGTGCCGTTCGTGTAGCCGGAAAAATCGAACCGGTATTCGTGGAACAAATTGTGGATCTTCCGGCCGCGATCCTGACGAAAACAACCAGCGGTGACGTAGTCATCACGATGGGAGCCGGATCCATTGGAACGGTGCCCGGAAAACTTGCAAAAGGAAATTGAGTTAGAAGCATGGACATGACGGACCTTATACAGATAGAGACGGCGGGACTGCGAGGCGTATACAGGCGCAACGAGCCGATGCATACGCACGTCACTTGGCGAGCCGGCGGAATGGCTGATCGCGCCTACACGCCTGCCGACCTCGACGATCTCGGCTTGTTTTTGCGCCGTCTGCCGCAACAGGAGCCAATATTGTTCGTTGGCCTTGGCAGCAATTTGTTGATCCGGGATGGAGGTTTTCGCGGGACAGTCGTGTTCACACATCGCGCACTTGCACATCTTGCTCTTGAGAGCGATTCCAATCCGCCTGAAGTTTATGCGGAAGCGGGTGTTGCGACACCGAAAGTCGCGCGTTTCGCCGCAAATAACAACTTGGAACATGCGGAATTTTTGGCGGGCATTCCCGGTACTGTTGGCGGTGTATTGGCGATGAATGCCGGCTGCTATGGATCCGAAACTTGGGATGTGGTCACGCGGGTGCGAACCATGGACCGCGCCGGGAAGTTGCATGTTAGAGCACGACGCGAATATGAAGTTGCTTATCGCAGTGTATCGCCGCTGAGCGCGCCCGACGAATTCTTTGTCGCCGCATGGTTTGGCTTTGCTCGAGGGGATGGAGAGAAAGCGCGTCAACGGATCAGGGAATTGCTGGCCAAGCGAATCGCCACGCAACCGCTGGGTGAACCGAATGCAGGCTCGGTCTTTCGCAATCCACCGCACGACTATGCTGCGCGTTTGATCGAGGCAAGCGGCCTCAAAGGATGGCGCATAGGTGCAGCTGAAGTGTCTTCAGTCCACGCAAATTTCATCGTCAATAAAGGCGGGGCGATTGCCCGGGACATGGAGCAATTGATTTCTCTTGTTCAGAACACCGTAAAACACGAAACCGGGGTAACGCTGGAGCCTGAAGTACGGATAGTTGGTGAAGCATGGAAGTGAAAGCATGAACATCAAGATTGGAAAGGTGGCCGTGTTGATGGGTGGCCGCTCATCCGAAAGAGAGATATCGCTGCTATCCGGACAGGCGGTGCTGGGCGCATTGCGTCAGCGCGGCGTGGATGCCCATGCTTTCGACCCGAAAGAGCGTGAATTAGGCGATCTCAAGCGAGAAAAATTCGAACGCGTTTTCATCGCCCTGCATGGTCGCTACGGAGAAGACGGTACCGTTCAGGGTGCACTCGAACTGCTTGGCATTCCCTATAGCGGGAGCGGCGTAATGGCGAGCGCTCTCGCAATGGACAAATGGCGCACTAAGCGCGTTTGGCTAGCCGAGGGGATTCCTGTCCCCAGCGATTTACTGGTGAATGAATCCTCAGATTGGGATGCCGTCGCAAAGACGCTGGGGTTGCCGCTCATCATCAAGCCGGTTCACGAGGGATCAACCATTGGCCTGACCAAAGTTCTCACGATTAAAGAATTGCCCGCTGCGTACGCGCTGGCGGTGAAGCATGACCGCATGGTACTTGCAGAAGAATTCGTGGATGGTCGGGAATTGACTGCATCGATCCTGCGAGAAACCGCTCTGCCATTGATACGCATCGAGGCACCGCAAGGAAATTACGATTATCAGAATAAATATTTTAGCGATAAGACCAAATATCACTGTCCGGCCGGGATCGCATCGGAGCTGGAAAAAACCATTCTGGAAGTTGCGCTGCGCGCGTTTAACGTTCTCGGATGTGAAGGGTGGGGCCGCGCCGATCTAATCCTGCGAGCCGACAATACCTTCTCCTTTTTGGAGATGAACACTTCTCCTGGAATGACGAGCCATAGTCTGGTCCCGATGGCAGCGCGACAAGCGGGCATCGCGTTTCCTGACCTTGTGCTCCGGATTCTCGAGGCTGCGCATGTGGGATGACGTTGCGACATTGAGGCTCAGTTCAAATGTTCTCTTCGCCCTGGCTGCAGCACTGGTGCTCTACGGTGCGGTGGATTATGTAGTCCACCTAAAGATCTATCCCCTGCGGGATGTCCGCGTTACGGGAGATATCTCGCACGTGACACGCGAACAAGTCGAAGCCGTTTTGTCTCGTGAACTGCGCGGCAATTTCTTTACGGTCGACCTTGCGCACGCACGCCAGGCTTTTAAAAAATTGCCGTGGGTACGTGCGGTAAATGTGCGCCGCCAGTGGCCGGACCGACTTGACTTCGAGGTCGAGGAATATAGACCAATTGCGCGGTGGGGCTCAACTGCACTCGTCAGCGCAGAAGGCGAGGTGTTCGAAGCTGCGGTCAACTCGAGGTTGCCGGTACTGCAGGGACCGGATGGAACGGCGGCGGAAATCGTGACGCGGCTCCAGACGTTTGGGAAGGTGTTGGAACCGTCAGGACGACGAGTAGCGCGAATCACCCTGTCGGCGCGACGTGCGTGGGTTCTGGAATTTGATGATGGCATGGTGCTTGAGCTTGGGCGCGACAACCTGGAAGCCAGGCTTTCCGGCTTTATATCAGCGTACGGACAAACGGTAGCTCGTCTGCCCGAACGCGCGGCGTATGTGGACCTTCGCTACGCGAATGGATTTGCGGTGCGTGCCGTGGGCCTCAAGTCGAATAAGAAAAAGAGTTAAAGGAAAAATGGCACTTAGCGGAAGAAAAGAAAACAAGAATCTTATCGTTGGATTGGATATCGGGACATCGAAGATCGCTGCCATCGTAGCTGAGATGAAAACTGAAGGAGGGTTCGAAGTCGTTGGCATGGGAAGTTCGCCGTCGCGTGGATTGAAAAAGGGTGTGGTCGTCAATATTGAGTCTACCGTCAATGCGATTCAACGGGCGCTCGAAGAAGCCGAGCTGATGGCTGATTGCAAGATACGTGATGTCTGGACGGGCATCGCAGGCAGTCATATTCGGAGTTTCAATTCTCATGGCATGGTGGCAATCAAGGACCGCGAGGTCGCGCAAAGCGATGTGGACCGCGTCGTGGAGACGGCCAAAGCAATACCTATCCCTACGGATCAGCAGATCCTTCACGTACTGAATCAGGAATTCGTGATTGACGGCCAGGAGGATGTCCGCGAGCCGCTTGGAATGAGCGGAGTACGGCTCGAGGTGAAAGTGCACATTGTGACCGGTGCAGTTTCCGCCGCTCAAAACATCATGAAATGCGTAAGGCGTTGCGGCCTCGAAGTCAATGATCTCATCCTTCAACCATTGGCGTCATCCATGGCTGTCCTTTCCGAGGACGAGAAAGATCTCGGTGTGTGCCTCGTTGACATCGGTGGCGGAACATCGGACATCGCCGTGTTCACGCAAGGAGCGATAAGGCATACGGCTGTAATTCCGATCGCCGGAGACCAGATTACGAACGATATAGCGATGGCGTTGCGGACGCCGACAAAGGAGGCCGAGGAGATAAAGCGACGCTATGGATGCGCGCTACGCGAACTCGCCGATCCGCAAGAAATGGTTGAGGTGCCGGGCGTTGGCGAGCGTGGCTCCAAGAAAATGTCACGTCAGACATTAGCTGAAGTCGTTGAGCCTCGCGTCGAGGAACTCTACTCGCTGGTGCAGGCCGAGCTGCGCCGCAGTGGCTTCGAAGAACTGCTTTCCTCTGGCATCGTCATTACCGGCGGCAGTGCCGGTATGCAGGGAATGGTGGAGCTTGGCGAAGAAGTTTTTCACATGCCTGTGCGTCTCGGATTGCCAAGCTACGCAGGTGGACTAGCCGAAGTAATCCGCAATCCGCGCTATTCGACAGGCGTAGGACTTTTGATGGCGGGCATCAGCCAGCATCAGCGGCATCAGATCGAAAAACTGCAAAGTGGATCAATCAAGCAAATTGTAGGGCGCATGAAAAAATGGTTCGAGACAAATTTTTGAAGGGAAGTGTCAGGAAGAAGTTCAGTTTTTACGTTTTATAACTACTACAAGGAGCAACTGATGTTTGAAATTGTAGATACGCAACCTCAGGAAGCAGTAATCAAGGTCGTCGGCGTTGGTGGGTGCGGTGGCAACGCGGTAGATCACATGATTAATGAAGGAGTGGATGGCGTGGAATTCATATGCGCCAATACAGATTCCCAGGCGTTGAAGCGGAACAAGGCCAAAACGCTCCTTCAACTGGGCCCCAACGTAACCAAGGGATTAGGGGCGGGTGCGAATCCGGACATCGGGCGGGAAGCGGCAATGGAAGACCGGGAACGCATCATCGAACTTATCGAAGGCGCCGATATGTTGTTCCTTACGGCGGGCATGGGTGGCGGAACCGGCACGGGCGCGGCACCAATTGTGGCGGAAGCAGCACGTGAACTCGGAATTTTAACGGTTGCCGTTGTAACCAAGCCCTTTGCGTTTGAGGGAAAACGTCAAAAGATCGCGCAGCAAGGACTGGAACAACTTTGCCGTCACGTGGATTCGCTTATAGTGATTCCAAACGACAAACTCATGCAGGTTCTGGGTGAAGACGTCAGCATGCTGGATGCATTCAAAGCAGCAAATACCGTTTTGCACGGTGCAGTTGCCGGCATTGCAGAGGTCATCAAATGCCCAGGATTGGTCAATGTGGATTTTGCCGATGTTCGCACGGTCATGTCAGAGATGGGCATGGCGATGATGGGCTCGGCAGTGGCCGCTGGAATAGAAAGAGCACATTCAGCGGCTGAGCAAGCTGTCGCGAGCCCGCTATTGGAAGATGTAAATCTAGCTGGGGCTCGCGGCGTACTCGTAAATATTACGGCTGGTTCAAGCCTCAAAATGAAGGAAGTTCATGAAGTCATGAACACCATCAAAGGATTTACGGCGGAAGATGCGACGGTGATTGTCGGTACTGTCATTGATGAAACAATGGAAGATCGCTTGCGGGTCACCATGGTAGCTACCGGGTTAGGTGGCGCAGTCAACCGGCCGCAGCAAAAACCGTTGACAATGGTGAAGACTGGAACCGACGGCGTACCGGTGGAAGTAAACTACGGAGATCTGGAGGCTCCGGCCGTAATGCGCCGGCGCTCGCGAGACGCTGCTGTGGCCGCCATGAAACAGTCCGGAGTCGACATGCTGGATATTCCGGCTTTCTTGCGCAAGCAAGCTGATTAGAGGAATTGGGCTTGAGTGCTGCGGCTGCGACGCAACGCCTTTTGTTGTGGCGCAGCGCAAATGCCTATGATAATCTAATCAGTCGCTTAGTCCTTTGATAGCACCAAAGCGTAAACCATCAATATTGCTCGAGCGCATGGCATGATCAAACAACGCACGCTGAAGAACATCGTTCGAGCAACAGGGGTTGGCTTACATACAGGCGAGAAGGTTTATCTGTCCTTACGGCCGGCAGTCGCCAACAGCGGCATTATCTTTCGCCGCATCGACCTCGACCCAGTAGTCGAGATCAAGGCAGATCCGTACGCGGTCGGGGATACCCGTTTATCGTCTTGCCTGGAGCGGGATGGTGCGCGCGTCCAGACTGTAGAGCATTTGATGTCAGCTTTGGCCGGACTGGGCATCGATAATCTCTACGTCGACTTGACCTCGGGCGAGATACCGATAATGGACGGATCGGCGTCCCCTTTTGTTTTTCTCTTGCAATCTGCGGGGATCGAAGAGCAGCCGGCAGCCAAAAAGTTCATTCGCATCAAAAAACCAGTCGAAGTAAAGCAGGGCGACAAGTGGGTGAGATTCGATCCTTACAATGGATTTAGAGTCGATTTCAGCATCGATTTCCGGCATCCGGTATTCGCTCATTCGAACAAGCGTGTCGTTGTTGATTTCGAGCATACTTCGTATATAAAAGAAGTAAGCCGCGCCAGGACATTCGGCTTTATGCACGACGTTGAAAATATGCGTGCGCAAGGGCTGGCTCTTGGAGGCAGCCTGGATAATGCCATCGTGATGGATGACTATCGGGTCTTAAACGCAGATGGTTTGCGTTACGAGGATGAATTTGTGAAGCACAAGGCGCTGGATGCGATTGGCGACCTGTACTTGCTGGGTCACCCAATCATAGGGGCCTATTCCGCGTACAAATCAGGCCATGCTTTGAATAATGCATTGTTGCGCCAGTTGATGGACGACGCCGCGTGTTGGGAGTTCGTTAGCTTCCTGAAAGCGGAGGACGCTCCCGCATTCTTGCGCATGCAGATGCAGGTTGCCTAGGGCAACCCTGTAACGACCTCCTGAAGCGCGTCCAGCGATCTTCCTAAGTTTTCGCCCCTGTTGCAGCCTTGGCCGTAGCAGTTGGTCCGCCGCGGCACCCCAACCGCTTCAAAGCATCCTTCAAAGGTGAGGCCTCAAGGCGCTGAACCAGCAAATCGACTGAGGAACAGGCATTGGGACCGAGCAAAAGTTGTTTTCCGGGCAATGGCTTATCGCGCATTCTTACTTGCACTTGTATGTCAATTCCAGTAATCTCATAACCCTGTCGGCGTAACAAATCCAAAGTTCGGGGAGCGATCTGCCTCAATTTGGAAGCGACAGCTCCGTTATCGGTGGCAAGAACTAACTCGCCGCCTTTAATGCATGCAACGTTTACGCTAGTAGAAAAGTTGCCCGGCAGAATATCGACCAGGAGCCTTTGGAGGGCGGCCAGGTCCGTTAACTGCCGTTTCAGATGCTGCAACTCGGGAAGTTTCTCTAGCAGTACGCCAACGCGCGTATCGGACATTGTTTCACGAGACATGAGGGGAACAGATGAACATTATTCTAGTCTCCAACAAGTTGACCCAGGCTCGCAGTTTTACATTAAGCGCGCCTCAAATGGTTTTCCTGGGCTTGCTATTTGGCTTGGTCATTGTCTCGCTGGCGGTGCTGCTCAATTATTTCTCGCTTCGTTACGCTGTGACCAATCAAAGTCCATATCTTCAGTCGTTACTGGAGGCTGTACAGGCGGAGCAGACCCGGAAGACCCAATCTTATCTACGAGAAAGCCTTAATACTATGGCGGCGCGGCTCGGGGAGATGCAAGCCAAACTGTTGCGGCTTGATACCCTCGGGGAACGGCTCACCAAGTTGGCTGGTATCAAACCTCAAGAATTCATGTTCGAGCAGACACCGGGGCGCGGCGGTGCGGTGTCGTCCATTCCAGCACAAGAGTTTTCCATGAATGAACTGCTCGACAAGGTCAATCATCTGGCAATACAAGTCGACGATCGCACTGACAAGCTGGGAGTGCTTGAATCCATGCTGACGCTGTCTCATGCCAAGAAGCAGCTGGTACCGACCCAGTTGCCGGTGTCAACCGGTTGGTACTCTTCAAATTTTGGCTGGCGGATTGATCCTTTTACGGGATGGAATGCGTTCCACGAGGGCATGGATTTTATGGCTCCGGAAGGCACGGCAATTACATCCGCTGCTGGAGGCGTAGTGGTGTACTCGGGCCTTCACCCTCAATATGGTAATATGATCGAAATAGACCACGGCAACGGTCTCGTCACACGATACGCGCACGCATCGAAGCTCATTGCGAAAGTCGGAGATGTGGTCCTGCGCGGGCAAAAGATATCAGAAGTGGGTAATACCGGCCGTTCAACCGGAACGCATTTGCATTTCGAAGTGCGCCAATGGGGAGCTCCACAGAACCCGGCGCGCTTTCTTCAGGTGCCGGGTTGAACTGAAAAAAAAGTAATTTCCAGAGAGGGGTGGGGGCGGGCGTCCCCACCCCTCTTGCTTTAAGGACATCGGAAGCATGATCAACAGCATTCTCAAAAAAATATTTGGAAGCCGGAATGATCGCCTGTTGCGGAAGTACGCGCATGCGGTCACTGCCATCAATTTGCTAGAGCCGCAAATGCAGCAGTTGAGTGATGCAGAACTTCGTGCACGCACTGATGTATTCAGACAAAGGGCAACCGATGGCGAATCGCTGGACGATTTGCTGGTTGAGGCCTTTGCCACGGTACGCGAAGCGAGTCGACGTGTCCTGAACATGCGGCATTTCGACGTGCAGTTGCTTGGCGGTATAGCCTTGCACAACGGCAAAATCGCCGAAATGCGTACTGGGGAAGGCAAGACTCTTGTCGCGACTTTGCCCGCCTACCTGAACACCCTGTCGGGCAAAGGCATGCATGTCGTCACCGTCAACGATTATCTTGCGAGCCGGGATGCAGAGTGGATGGGAAAACTATATCGTTTTCTCGGTTTATCGGTGGGCGTAAATCTCTCACAAATGGAGCATGAACTGAAGCAGCAAGCCTACGCTGCGGACATTACGTACGGAACGAACAGTGAATTCGGATTCGACTATCTGCGGGACAACATGGTTTTTCAAGCGTCTGAACGGGTTCAGCGCGGGCTTACTTACGCAATCGTCGATGAGGTGGATTCCATCTTGATTGATGAGGCGCGGACGCCACTGATCATTTCCGGACAGGCCGAGGATAGTACTGAACTCTATTACCGCATGAACGAAATTGTTCCCAAGCTGGTTCGTGTGCAGCATGACGGCGGGCCCGGGGATTTCACGGTTGATGAAAAAGCACATCAAGTTTTGCTTACGGAATCCGGACACGAGCGGGCCGAAGAGCTGCTGACGCGCGCCGGATTATTGCCTGAAAATGGCAGCCTGTACGATGCTGCAAATATCAATTTGATGCATCATTTGTATGCTGGTTTGCGTGCGCATTCCTTGTTCCATCGCGATCAACACTATGTTGCTCAAAACAACGAAATCACTATAGTCGATGAATTTACCGGCCGGCTAACGCCTGGTCGGCGATGGTCGGACGGATTGCATCAGGCGATCGAGGCCAAAGAAGGTGTACGCATACAGCGGGAAAATCAGACGTTGGCCTCGATTACCTACCAGAATTATTTCCGGATGTACCGGAAACTCGCAGGAATGACCGGCACAGCGGATACGGAAGCCTACGAGTTTCAGCAGATTTACGGACTCGAGACGGTCATCATGCCGACACACATGCCCATGGTCCGTGAAGACCGTCTCGACCAGGTCTATCGTACGGCACAGGAAAAGTACCAGGCGGTCATAAAGGACATAAGTAATTGCTATCAGAATGGTCAGCCCGTTTTGGTCGGCACGACATCGATTGAGAATTCCGAACTCCTGTCCAAGCTGCTGGAAAAGGAGAAGCTTCCCCATCAGGTCTTAAATGCAAAACAGCACGCGCGAGAAGCTGAAATAATCGCACAGGCTGGCCGTCCAAAAATGGTTACTATCGCGACGAATATGGCTGGTCGTGGCACTGACATAGTACTGGGCGGAAATCCCGAGCCTGAGATCAACAAGGTCCGTAATGACGCAAGTCTGCCTGAGCAGGGAAAAGAAACGCGCGTAGCGGAAATGCGTGAGCAATGGAAAAAACTGCATGAAGACGTCATTCAGGCCGGTGGGCTTCACATTGTTGGCACGGAGCGCCATGAGTCCCGGCGAGTCGATAACCAACTGCGCGGTCGATCCGGGCGCCAGGGAGATCCAGGCTCAAGCCGATTTTATCTTTCGCTGGAAGACCCGCTACTGAGGATATTTGCCTCGGATCGTGTGGCAGCAATCATGGACCGTCTCAAAATGCCGGAGGGCGAGGCCATTGAGCATCCCTGGGTTACACGAGCAATAGAGAATGCACAGAGGAAGGTGGAGGCGCGTAATTTCGATATTCGCAAGCAATTGCTTGAATACGACGATGTGGCAAACGATCAGCGCAAAGTGATTTACCAGCAACGAAATGAATTACTGGAGGCGACGGATATCTCGGATACCATCCGTTCAATGCGAGAGGGCGCCTTTGATGCAGTGATTTCTGTCCATATTCCGCCTGGAAGTGTAGATGAACAATGGGACGTGCCGGGTCTCGAAAAGACTCTTGCCGGGGAATTCAGTTTGCGGCTGCCGATTAAGGAATGGTTAAACAATGAAGCTGATCTCGATGAAGAACATCTCCGCGCCAGGATCATAAGCGCGGCCAGCGCATATTACGAAGAAAAATTTGCCAGTGTTGAGCCGCAAAAGGTACGTGATTACGAGCGCGCAATCATGCTCAATTTTTTGGACAGTCATTGGCGCGAGCATCTCTCTGCACTCGATCACCTGCGGCAGGGTATCCACTTGCGTGGATATGCACAGAAGAATCCCAAGCAAGAATACAAACGTGAGGCTTTCGAGTTGTTTTCGATGATGCTGGATACTGTTCGAGCCGAGGTTACGCGCCAATTAATGATCGTGCAGATTCAGACGGCGCAAGAGGTAGAAGTCGCCGTTGAGAAACAAGAACAAGCAGAACTAAAAAACCTGCAGTACCACCACAATGTCGACCAGGACGAGGCGCTCGAACAAGCCAATGCCGATGTAAAGGTGCAACCTTTCATTCGTGGTCAAAAGGTAGGGCGAAATGATCCTTGCCCCTGTGGTTCCGGCAAAAAGTACAAACAGTGCCACGGGAAACTGGGCTGATCCAGTGTTAGTCGCGCTTGGTTTACCTGATGAAAAAAAGCACGGGCTTTGCCGATGGCGGTAAACCTTGCAACTCCCAATCCATCTGACCTCTTAGCGATCCACGGCATACGACTTGGCGTAACTGAAGCTGGAATTCGCAAGCCCAACCGTAAGGACCTGCTATTGATAACGCTGGCGGCTGGAACCACGGTGGCCGGAGTATTTACGCGAAATCGTTTTTGCGCGGCCCCTGTCTCTGTTGCTAAGGAAAACTTGAAGCGTTCCAAAATCAGGGCGCTAATAGTTAATACCGGATGTGCCAATGCTGGCACCGGCGCCGATGGGATCGAGAGAGCCAGGCAAGTATGCAAAAACGTATCGACGTTGATTGGCTGCAACCCGGAGGAAGTTTTGCCATTTTCCACCGGGGTCATCATGGAATCCCTGCCCATTGACCGAATCGCTCTCGGCCTCCCGCGGTGCGTCGACGGATTGGGCGCCGGCAATTGGGCGGAAGCTGCGACGGCGATAATGACCACTGATACTGTCGCAAAAGCGTTTTCCAGACGGACCGATATCGGCGGCAGCATGGTTTCAGTCACTGGTATCGCCAAAGGTTCCGGGATGATTCGGCCCAACATGGCCACCATGCTGGGGTTCATAGCAACTGATGCAGATATTGAACAAAACCTGCTGCAGCAAATAACAAAGTTCGCAGCGGACCGTACGTTCAATTGCGTGACAGTTGATGGCGACACGTCCACCAACGACGCTTTGGTTGTGATGGCCACCGGACAAAATAAATCACCACGTATAACGAAATCGGACTCGACCGAATATAATTTGCTACGCGCCGCAATAACAGAAATCGCGTCCCTGCTCGCGCAGGCACTTGTGCGAGATGGAGAAGGTGCGTCCAAGTTCATAACGATAAATGTCGCTGGAGGAAGGACTGAAACGGAATGCCGTAGCGTTGGCTACGCAATAGCCCATTCACCGCTTGTCAAGACAGCTTTTTTTGCATCCGACCCTAACCTAGGGCGCATTCTTGCTGCAATCGGAAACGCTTGCATTGATGAGTTGGATGTTTCGAAAGTAGATCTCTATCTGGATGACGTAAACGTCGCAAAATCCGGGGAGCGGGCGCAGGCTTATCGAGAAGAAGAT
>DATMZQ010000427.1:0-3609 GCA_035573615.1 Burkholderiales bacterium
TAATCCGGCAGCGCGCGCTGGTACGGCGACAGCATCAAGTGACGCTGTCAGCAATCAGGCTTTGAGCTCGACCAATACTTCATGATAGCGATGATCGTCGATGTTCCGTGCCGCGTGCGTATCGCCGCCTTTGCGGAAATAAACCTCACCGGTCTTCAAGGTCAGTCGCGTGGTCCCGCTAGCGCGTGTAACGTCCAGCGTGGCGCCCTCGATCGGGTAAAAGAAATAGTCGTTGTCGTGCTTATGCGCTTCTATGCCTTCCCCCGGTCGCAGCGTGAACTCCCATACCCGCACCCGATCATTTTCGAATATCAGTTTGGTCCCGACCTCTGCCATAAACATTTCCTCCGTTGCGATGCGAGCGTGCGGCACTGACGCCTGAGCCAAACTGTCCATTGGCCTACCGTGCGTTCAGCGTACACTGGCATCACCGAACACACTATCGCGGCATCGTGAGCGCACTCGAAGAAAAAACGTTTCACCTGCTCATTCTTGCGGTATCAATTGCGTTTGCGCTGGTTTTGCAGCCGCTCTACGGCGCCATTGTTTGGGGCAGCATTCTGGCGATCGTGTTTGCGCCATTGTATCGGCGGATGTTGCACGTCATGCGGCAAAAGCGCTCGCTGGCGGCCGCTGTCACTGTGGCACTGGTGCTCGTCCTCGTTATCCTGCCATTGATTATCGTCGTGGCGTTGCTGGTGCGCGAGGTGACCGGCGCCTACTCCCGGATTGAAAGCGGGGAACTGGACATCGTCGGCTTCTTCCGCCGCATGTTCGATCTTTTGCCTTCATGGATGGCGGATCTGCTGGAGCGCTTCGGATTGACCGATTTCGGCGCTGTATGGGAGCGATCCATTGGGACCCTGCTCAAAGGCAGCCAGTTCGTGGCGGCACAAGCGTTTGTGCTTGGCCATAACATGCTGGACTTCGGTGTCAGCTTGTTTGTCATGTTGTATCTGCTTTTTTTTCTTTTGCGCGATGGCCAAGAACTGTCCCTGCGTATCCGGAATGCCATTCCATTACCGGCAGACCAGAAGGTCGCGCTCATAAGCCGGTTCACTATCGTCATCCGCGCTACGGTAAAGGGCAACATATTCGTGGCCGCGCTGCAGGGTGCGCTCGGCGGACTGATATTCTGGGTGATGGGTATCCATGCGGCGGTATTGTGGGCGGTGGTCATGGCGTTCCTGTCTTTGCTGCCCGCCATAGGCGCGGCACTGGTCTGGTTGCCGGTGGCGATCTATATGGTCATGACCGGTGACATCTGGCAGGGAATCGGGCTGACCGCGTACGGAGTTCTGGTCATCGGCCTGGTCGACAACTTCCTGCGCCCAATTCTGGTCGGCAAGGACACCAAATTGCCAGACTATGTGGTGCTGATCTCCACGCTGGGCGGCCTTACGTTTTTCGGCATTAACGGCTTCGTGCTGGGGCCGGTTATCGCGGCCATGTTCATGGCAGTGTGGTCGATATTCGGCGCATCACGGCAGCGTGCTGAAGAAGAGCACTCCGCTTCTGGTAACGGGTGAAATTTTGACGTCCGCCGAACTCACTGCTGCGCGGTCTTGAAATCCAACGTAAAACGCACGCATGGATTGAAGCCGTCACCACCGGCCATATCGGCCTGCGGACTCAGGCAGCGGTTCTCTCGCCCGTCTGGCCGGACCGTGCACGACGGGCCGCACGGTATGCCCTGAAGCCCTTGTACAACAGCGCGGTCGCAAGCCAAACCAATATGAACAGCAGCGGATAGATCAGCAACAACGGGAAGCGCGCCAACAACACGCTCAAGGCGAACAGCAAAAGTGCGGCAGGAATCAGCATGCGCGTCTCGACGGGCTCCAGCGCGCGTCGGTTGATCATGGCGGCGCCGACGGCGTTGCCGAGGCGTACCGCGCCGGCCGCCGCACGCCCCGTACTGCCGCGTCCCGAGGCAAGCCGGCGTTGTACATGATGCGGCTCGCCGGGCGCGCGCACGCGCCGGCGCGCGTCGAGGACGACTTCAGTGGAGTTCGCCAGATCTTCGATATACATCTGCTCCATCTGGTGCGCGAACGCTTCATCTTCGACCACGGCATCCAATTCGCAGTTACCGAACCAGCTCGCTATGTTCAAGTTGGTGGAGCCGACCCGCGCCCAACGGCCGTCCGCAACCGCTGTCTTCGCATGCAACATCGTGCCGTTCCATTCGAACAAACGCACGCCGCCTTCCAGCAGCGGGCGATAGCCGGATCTGGAAAGCGGTTTCAGCAGAGGGATGTCCGTCGCATTCGGCACCAGCAAGCGCACGTCAACGCCGTCCCTGGCGGCGGCTCGCAAGCCTTCCACGTATGATGGCGTGCCACCGTAATATGCGTCGGTCATCCACAATCGCTCGCGTGCCAGCGCGGCGATAAGCTGATCCAAACGAAACATGCCGGCCGTTGCCGGTGCGCTGGCGACGATGCGCATTGCTACATCCCCTGATTCGGCAAGCGCCCGGTTGTCCGTCGATGCGTCGCGTTTGAATGCGTCCTCGCCGCCGGTCATGGCCCAGACTTGTTCAAATGCCGATTCGATTTCGGCAACTGCCGGCCCACGCACCTGCACGCCGGTATCGCGCCAAGGCTCCAGATTCTTTTCGGGTACTCCTTCCCATGATTTGCCCACACACAGGCCAGTGATGAAACCAACTTCGCCATCCACCGCCAGCATCTTGCGGTGATCGCGCGAGAGCCAGCCAAACGGCGAGTCGAATCGCGGCGGGTTATAGCAGCGCACTTGCACACCGCCAGTTTGCAGGCGATTCCAGAAACGACTCGAGGCTCGGCCAAAACTGCCCATCCAGTCATAAATGAGACGCACGCTGACGCCGTCACGGGCTTTGGCTATGAACGCCTCGGCGAACCGTTCTCCGACCGTGTCCTCTGTGATGATGTAGTTCTCGAACAGAATGTGGTGCCGTGCCGCGCCGATCGCCGCCAGCCAGGCGGGGTAGTTTTGCGCAGCATCCCTGAGCAGCCGGATGCTGTTGCCCTCGATCAACGCAGCCCCGGCAGCGCGTGAAAACGCGCGGTCGGCGAACCGGCGCACATCCGTGCGGGCTCTGTGGGTCTGGTCGACTGTATTCATTCGGAATATTTGTCCGCGCGATATTAGCCCGTATGTTAATCCAGACAAGCCATTGCGCGGTCTCGCAACGCCAGCGATTGCGGCCGATACGCCAAACTCACGCCTGTTGAGCGGCAACCGCGAGCGGTTGCGTCTCCAGAGCCGGGGCGGGGGGAAGTCCGGTCACAGCCAGGATCTCCTGTTCGCCAAGCGTATCGCCGACCAGCAGCGCCTGCACTAAGGCGTTAAGTGGCTTGCGATGCTCGCGCAGCAGGCGCAGGGCGTCCTCGTGGCATTCATTAATGATCCTGAGCACTTCAGCGTCCACTACGCGCGCGGTCTCTTCGCTGAATGGCTTGTCTGCGCCGAGCGCACCGGGAAGATATGGGTTCTGGCGGGGTGCAAGCTGCACCATGCCGAGTGCATCGCTCATACCCCAGCGCGTGACCATATTGCGGGCAAGATTCGTTGCCTGCTCGATGTCGTTCTCCGCTCCGGTTGTCCTGGTTCCATACACGA
>DATMZQ010000428.1:0-10244 GCA_035573615.1 Burkholderiales bacterium
TGGGGATACAGCTGGATCACATCCAAAATCGGTTTGGATTACGCAAGCCCGATGGATGTCGTGGGGCTGCGCCTGGAACTCGGTATCCTGACCTTGTTCATCGGATTGATCTGGACCGGCCGGCCGCTCAAGCCGCAACATTGGCAGGCCCTGCTGATGATCGGCCTCATACAGACCGGCGCTTTCCTGTTGCTCAACACGTGGGCTCTTTCCGAAGGCGGGCCCGGCAAGACATCGGTATTGGTGTTTACCATGCCGTTCTGGGTGCTGGTATTTGCATGGCCCATGCTGCAAGAGCGCATCCAGGGGCTGCAATGGGTAGCAGTCGCGTTAGCCATACTGGGATTGCTGTTCGTCCTGGAACCCTGGCAAATGCACACCTCGCTATTCAGCAAAACCCTGGCGGTCATAGCGGGAATGTGCTGGGCCATTGGAGTGGTCTATGCAAAGCGCCTGCATAACCACGCTAAAGTCGAGCCGCTGGCATTCACGTTCTGGCAGATGATCATCGGTCTGATGCCGGTCATTGCCTGTCAGCTCATGTTCGAGCGTCCGCCGATCGTGTGGTCCAATACTTTTGTCGCCGTTACGATGTTCAACGGCGTCATGGCGACCGGCATCGGCTGGCTGGCGTGGCTGTATGTGTTGCACCGGCTTCCCGCCGGCACCACCAGCCTGTCGTCGCTCGGTATCCCGGTCATCGCGATCATTTCGTCCTGGATACAACTCGGCGAGCAGCCCGGCCGTTCCGAACTCGTTGGCATGCTGCTGATCGGCGCTGCGCTGGCACTGCTGTCCTACCTGAGCATTCGCCGTCATGAAGAGCCCGAGCCTATGACCGGACAGGAGTGAGACAAGCCGTGAATATCGTGAATGTCGTGAATGGCGTGAATGCCGTAACTGGGTGGTTACCGCCGTCACGATCGTTATGGGCGTTAGCCCGGTTATGTGCGTTAGCACGGTACCCTAGTGGGGATCCCCTTGCGGGGCACGTCGTCACGTTAGTCACGGAATTTCCGCGGTGAAACCAAGCTCATCCACTTATCTGTCCATCCGGGGACTGCGCTACCACGTGCGGACATGGGGCGATGCGCGCGCGCCGAAGATGTTCATGCTGCATGGCTGGATGGACGTATCGGCATCGTTCCAGTTCGTCGTCGATGAATTAAGACATGATTGGCATGTCATCGCGCCGGATTGGCGCGGCTTTGGATTGTCGGAATGGAGTCGCGAGGGTTACTGGTTCCCCGACTACATCGCGGACCTGGATCTGTTGCTCGAGCATTTCCAGCCGGAGTCCCCTGCGTATGTCGTAGGTCACAGCATGGGCGGAAACGTCGCCAATCTTTATGCAGGGATTCGGCCGGAACGTATCGGAAAGCTGGTCCTTGCGGAAGGCTTCGGACTGCCGCCAACCAAACCTGAGAATGCACCGTTGCGCTACGCGAAATGGCTGGAAGAGAACCGTGATCCGCCCACGTTGCGGCCCTACACCAGCTTTGAAGAAGTTGCAGAGCGCCTCAAGAAAAACAATTCCCGCCTAAGCGATGAGCGCGCCAGATTCCTGGCTCCGCACTGGGCAGCCCGGCACGCCGACGGCAGCGTTCATCTGCAAGCTGATCCGCTGCACAAAATGGTGAACCCGGTGCTGTATCGGATCGAAGAAGCGATGGCGTGCTGGAAGCGCATCGTGGCACCGGTGCTCTGGCTATGGGGCGATGGACAATGGATGCTGAAATGGATGAAAGGCGACAAGGCGCTGCTGGACAGTTACCGCGCCTGCTATCGGTCGCTGCACGAGCAGACCATCGCCCAGGCCGGGCACATGATGCACCATGATCAGCCGGCTGAAGTCGCCCGCGAGATCGAATCGTTTCTATACTAACCATTAGTCCGTTTATTTGGTGGCATAAGACGCCATTGCCCTTTTGCTGAAGCATTACAATCGGAAGCCGTTGCCATCATGAGGGAGGGGATGACATGAAAAATACGTTTTTGAATCGCCCGCTCGCGACGATCTTGCTTGCGGCGCTGACGTTGGTCTCGTTGCCTGCCTTCGCCGGTTCGGTTGAAGACGTTCACGAAGCAGAGGAAAGGCGCTACAAGGCCATGATCGACATGAATCCAGAGGCTCTGGCCGACTCGCTGGCCGATGAGTTTTTTTACCATCAGCCGAATGGAAAGAGCAACGACAAGGAAGGCTACATCAAGCAAATGATGACGGGCGCGGTGAAAATATTCTCTGCGGAACGCTACGATGTGAAGGTGAATGTTTATGGCGATGTTGCGACGGCCATGGGTGGCACACGGCTCGACATCGAACTGGGCGGAGAACGCCGCAAAACGGACTTGCGCTATTTGAATGTGTGGCTCAAGCGCGACGGCCGGTGGCAACTCGCCAAGCGGCAATCTGCATTCAAGCAATAAGCGTTGTCTGGCGCAATCCTCGACGGCCATGGCCTCGCACGGATAGAGCAACACCGGGTATCAGTGCTTGCTGCGCTTAAAGAAGAACGAGCCGCGCCAAAGCGAAAACACGCCCGCGGCGGTAAACGCCGCGGCGTAACTGCCACTGACGTGCACGATGAGCCAGAACAGCGTCGGCAGAAACACCACGCCAGCGTAGGTCATCGCCAGGGAAGCACCCGTCGCTGATCCCGCTTTGCCCGGCGGCGCCATGCGAACCACTTCGGAAAGATAAACGCCGTTCCAGCCGATTGCGCTTGCGCCATAGCAGAAGCACACGATCAGCATGGCGGCGTAAGGCCAGGACGCGGCCATCGAGGCAGTTATGAACGCCGACACCGCCATGACTGCGCCAAGCGAGCCGAGCACCGTGCGCGGCGATAACCAATTATCCGCGGCAACGCCCCAGAAGATGCGCCCCATGCTGCCCGCCAGCATTGCCGTAGACAACGCCGCTCCAGCAGCTCCCATCGACAAGCTGATGCGATCCGTCAGAAATACCACCAGAAACGATCCCATGCACATTTGCATGCCCGAATAAGCAAACGACGCGAAGGCCAGTTCACGCAGTCGCGGGTGCGCCATGATGAGCCGGTACGGTTCCAGGAAGTGCCCTGGCGCAGCAGGCCTGGGCCCATGAGCCGCGAAATCCACATCCGCGCGGTACGGCTGCACGACAATCAACAGGACAAGACAACACAGACCGGCAATCAAAGCGGCCTGCTTCCAACCGAATCCAGCGATCAGCAGTGGAATCAAGGCACCCGCCAAAGCACCCCCGATTGGGACGCCCGTCTGCTTCAACGAAAAAACAAAAGCTCGCATGCCCTCCGGCGTGCGTTCGGCCAGGATGGCTGAACTTGCCGGCGTGACCACGCCGTATCCTGTGCCAATCACGAGTGCGCCAAGTGAAACCAACCAGGCATTTGCACTTGCCATCATTGCGATTCCCGCAGCGCACATGCCAAGCGACATCTGGCTGGCCCGCAAAGAACCGAATCGGTGAATGAGGCCGCCTGCCGCGAACGCAGTAAAAGTCGCGGCCAGATAGATCAGCGCTGTAACAATCCCGACCGCGCTGGCCGGCAATCCAATATCAGCCTGTGCAATGGGTGCCAGGACTGGTGGCGTGTAAACCACCAGTGAAACCACAGCCTGGATCGCCATGGTGACAACCAATGGCCAGACGACGCCTTTCATCCAAAACGGTTAAGGGTCTAAGCTTTGGACTGCGCGAGCGCCTGATCGAGATCCCACAGGATATCGTCGATATCTTCGATGCCGATCGACAGACGGATCATGTCCGGGCCGACGCCGGCCTTGAGCAGGTCTTCTTCGGACAGCTGGCGGTGCGTCGTCGAAGCGGGATGAATGACCAATGTCTTGGCATCGCCGACATTAGCCAGATGCGAAAAAAACTGCAGGCTTTCGATGAACTTCACCCCAGCCTCCAGTCCGCCTTTGATGCCGAAAGTCATGATCGAACCGCTGCCCTTCGGCAGGTATTTTTGGGCCAGCGCATGATATTTGCTGTCCGGCAGGCCCGGGTAATTGACCCACGACACGCGCGGATGGTCGCGCAGGAACTTCGCCACCGCCACGGCATTTTGCACATGACGCTCGACGCGCACGTGCAGCGTTTCCAATCCCTGCAACAGAATCCAGGCGCTGAAAGGCGAAAGAACCGGTCCAAGAGTGCGCATGGTTTCCATGCGGCATTTCATGGTGTAGCCGAAATCACCGAATGTCTCGTGAAAAATGACGCCGTGGTAGCCGCGCGACGGTTCGGTCATCATCGGATATTTGCCGTTTCCCCATGGAAACTTTCCGGACTCGACCACGACCCCGCCCATGGTCGTGCCATGCCCACCGATGAACTTGGTGGCGGAATGAATGACGATGTCGGCGCCAAACTTGATCGGCTGGCACAGGTACGGCGACGCGAACGTATTGTCGATGATTAACGGGACGCCCGCCTGCCTGGCAATCTGTGCCACGGCTTCGATATCGAGCACATTAATCTGCGGATTGCCCATGGTCTCTGCGTAAATTGCCCGCGTCTTCGGTGTAATCGCCTTGCGGAAATTTTCAGGATCGTCCGCATTCACAAAAACGGTATGGATGCCGAATTGGCGAAACGTTACGTCGAACTGTGAATACGTGCCGCCGTACAGCGTGCTGGAAGAAATGATTTCGTCGCCTTCGCGCAGGATGGTCAGCAGCGCGCACATCTGCGCGGCCTGCCCGGAAGCGGCGGCGAGCGCGGCCCGCCCGCCTTCCAGCGCCGCCATGCGTTCCTCGAACACCGCCACCGTTGGATTGGATATGCGTGAATAAACGTTGCCGAACGTTTGCAGATTAAACAGGCTGGCCGCATGTTCGGCGGAATCGAACACGAACGATGTGGTCTGGTAGATCGGCACTGCGCGTGAGCCAGTGGCCGCGTCCGGAATTTGCCCCGCGTGCAGGCACAACGTGCCGAACCCGAATTCTCTATCTGCCATATTAAAACCGGTGAACGGTGATGAGTGAACGGTGAATAGTGTAAATAGTGCTCAGAACAAATGCCGGGCGGCTCGTAATGGACAATTGATGCTGCGCAGTAGTTTTTGCTTGCGGCGTAAGTACACGGTGATCAGTAAACGGGTCAAAAGTTGTGGCGCGGTCGTTTTTGCTTTCGCGTTTTGCTTCGCTTTTGCTCATCACCGTTCACCATTCACCGTTCACTGCATCAATACGGCAGCCACCTCGGCCGTTTGGAGGAAATGACTTTTGTGTTCACGCCCACCCAGTTGAGGCCGCCGAATAGACGGCCATGCTCGATTTTCACGCAGCGGTCCTGCACGACCTGGAGGCCGGCCTTGCGCGCTTTGTCAGCCGCCTTTGCATTCATAACGCCCAGTTGCATCCACAGGACCCGCGCGCCGATTGCTATCGCATCGTCAGCGATCGGCTCGATTTCGGTACTCTTCCGAAAGCAGTCGACTATGTCCACTTTCTGCGGAATGTCTTTCAGGGACGCATAGCACTTTTCGCCCAGGACTTCCGGATATGCCGGATTGACCGGGATAATGCGGTAGCCGTGTTCCTGCATGTACTTTGCAGCGAAGAAGCTGGGCCGGTACCAGTTGGCCGAAAGTCCAACCACGGCAATGGTCTTGCACTCCCTGAGAATGCGACGCAAGGTATTGATGTCGGTGGTGTCGCTCATACGGAAAGTCCGGAAATGTGGCTGTGCGAAAGAGCGGCAGTTTATCACCAGCGCTACCGTCTTCAGGTCTCCTTCAGTTTCGCATGCCGCTGTTCTTCAGGCATTTTGCCCAGCTCCTTCACCGCCGCAAAAAAACGCTTGAAATCTCCGTTATTGCTGGCCAGGAGGCGGCGGAAGCCGGGTACCAGCTCGGAGTATGTCGCCACCGGCACAAGCCGGGCGTTGTTGAGTGGCTCGGCAAAAAAGCGATCGTAGCCAGCATAACCATCCCATGAAGATTTCACGCTCAGGTACTCGGACTTCATCGCCGCGAAAATCGCAGCCTTTCGTTGTCTTTTTTCGGTATCCGGGGTTGCACTGTCGTATAGCGCCTGAAGTTCATCCCGGTATCTCAGCACCAACTCGATAAAAGTGGCACGGCGCTGTTGTTGCAAGTCAAAAGCGGCTTGCTCAGCTTTGTCATCCGTTCGCGTCAGCCATCGTTCAACGCCTTCCTGTTCGACAGCCGCAGCAAAAGACTCGTTGAACATGGTATCGCCCGGAACATAGACCACCTGGTGCGCCAGTTCGTGGAAAATCAGCCGGGCCAGTTCAGCTTCCGGATAGCGGACGACAGTATTGAGCACGGGATCGTCGAACCAACCCAGCGTGGAGTAGGCCGGAACCCCTGACACAAAAACATCCAGACCTTCTTGCTTCAGGCTGTCGGCGAATTGTTCGGCGGCTTTCTGGCTGAAATACCCGCGATAGCCAACGCATCCCGCAAACGGAAAGCACCACTCCTCAGGCGTGACCGAGAACTCTGTCGTCGCGAAAACATTCCAGAGGGCAAACGGCCGCTGCAGGTCGGCGTAGTTTCGATAGCTGCCGTTGTCGGGCAGCGCCAACTCTGCGGACGCAAATTCCCGGATGCGCAGCACCAGCGCGAGGCGTTGCTTCACTTGCGCAGGCGTATGTTCATCGGCGATGACTTGTTCGATGGGGCGGCTGCGATGCCAGATCTGCATTTGCCCTTCGAAGGCCTGATAGTAATAGCCGAGGCTGGTGCAACCGGAAAGCATGATGGCAAGCACGATCGAGCAAATAAGCCGCATCATGTTTTGAAACTTCCGCTTTTCAAAAATGTACACGTGGCGCGCGCAACTGCGGGCGACACCAGCATGGCGCTATGGCTGATACTCAGTTCGATGGACTCCGTCGCTCCGGGTACCCGTGTTTCACTGAGCAACACCACCCCGTCATTCGCTCCTGGCAGATGCACAAACAATCGGCCGAGACCGAATGAAAGAGTGCCCGCGATCACGCCCAATTCGAGGCCCGGTGGAACAGGCTCGCGCGGCCGGCGCAACCAGTCTTCGATGGTATGGCCCAATGCGCCCCGGCTCCAGCCAAACTGTCGGAGGCCGTGCGCTGCGGCGCTTCCCGCATAGGGAGTGCCGATCAGCACGACCCGATGCACCTGGATTTCCGGATGCTCCTCCAGCATGGTCATGATCAATACGCCGCCAAGACTGTGGCCCACCAGATGCAATCGTGCGTTGCTGCTTCTTTGCACGTTTTCGCACGCCGTTGCTAGCCCACGCGCATTCTCATGCAAGCCACGAGAAACAGACTTATAGCCGTGGCGTTTTACCTGGAAACCGCAACGTTCGAGGCGGCGCGCCAAAGGCAGCATGGCAAAACCGTTCATCCACAAGCCATGAACAAGCACCACCACGCCACGGTTACTCGCTGTCATCGTCGGCTTTAAGAATCTCCAAGCCACGCTTCAACGCGGTCTGGTAGCGGGTTTTCTCGGCTGCAATTTTGTCGGCCGGCCAGTCGTAAAAACCTTTGCCCGATTTCATCCCGATGTGGCCGGCTTTCACTTTCGCGGCCAGAATCGCCGCCGGATCGGCGTCGTTGCAAAGATCCGGAAACACCGTGCTCGAGGCCAGAAAATTCACATCGAGCCCGGACATTTCTTTTTGCAGGATTGGCCCTGCAGCAACATAACGGAATCCGAAGCCATATCGCACCGCGATATCGACGTCTTCGGGCGTTGCAATACCGCGGTCGATCAGCGACCACGCTTCGCGCATGAGGGCATGCTGCATGCGATTGGCCAGAAATCCGGGAATATCCTTGGCGACCATCACCGGTTTGCGGTGCAGCTTCTGCATCAAATCGAATACTTCTTGTGCCACCACGAGCTCCGTAGCCTCGGCTCGAATCACCTCGACCAGCGGCACCAGATGTGCGGGCATGAAGAAGTGCAGTCCCAGCATGCGACCCTTGCCTTTAAGTCCCGCTCCGATCTGGCTAATCGGAAAGCTGGACGAATTGCTCGTGAGCGGAATACCGGCAGGGACAAGCGCGTCAAGTTCGCTGAAGATCTTGCGTTTGAGCGACAAATCTTCGACAACCGATTCTATGACGATGCCGGCCTGGTGCCATGGCACGTCGGGCAACGCGTCGTGCACCGCAACGTCCATTTTCGCGGCGCCGAGTTCACGTACTGCGCGGGTTACCCGCGCTAGCAGGGAATCACGCGTCTTACCCGGGCGCTGCACGAGGTCCACGCTCACACCATTCGCCGCGAAAATCGCGGCGACGTCAGCGCCCATGGTCCCACCCCCAACGATCACGGCTCGCTGATTGAGAAGCACGGCGTGTCTCCTGTTCATCGATTCGAGGCGGCATTATAAATGCGCGGGAGTGCTAGACTTCGCGCCTTCTTTTGCCGACCAACATGCCTTTTCCGCTTGAAACGCTGATTGCCGTTCCGCTGATCGGACTGCTGGCCTATATCATCCTCGGCATTTCGGGCTTTGGTTCGGCGCTCGTTTCCATTCCGCTGCTGGCGCATTTCCTGCCACTGCAATCGGTGGTGCCATTGGTCGTGGTGGTCGATTTTCTGGCTACCGTGTCCAACGGCCTGCGTTTTCGGGAACATGTCGAAGTGGCTGAACTGAAATTGCTGATTCCTGCCGTAATCGTCGGCATCCTGTCGGGAGTGACGCTGCTTGCGACACTGCCAAAGCATGCCGCGCTGCTGATGCTGGGCGGATTTATTACGAGCTACGGCGCATACCGGCTTGTCACCAAACCCGCCGCTACACCGGTTTCGCGCTGGTGGGGTATCCCGACCGGCCTGGCGGGTGGGCTGATTGGTGGATTGTTCGGGGTCGGTGGTCCGATTTACGCTACGTACATGGCAGCGCGCATTCATGATCCGGCAAAAATGCGTGCGACGTTGTCCGCCGTTTTTTCCTCCAGCACCGGGCTGCGGCTGGCGTTGTATCTGCTCTCCGGGTTGTTGCTTCAATCAGAGGTCTGGTGGGCCTTTGTGCTTCTGCTGCCCGCAATGCCCGTTGGACTCGTCGTCGGCCACCGCCTGCATGCGAATCTTTCCCGCCAGCAGATCAGCGCATTCGTCAGCCTGCTGCTGGTAGCGAGCGGTTTGTCATTACTGTGGAAGGCGCTATGAACCGTGCTCTGAAATACAGCAAGGTCAACTGTATCGGTTAAGGTGCGTTGGTAATCGGCAGGCAGAGGCGCTGTCTCGCATCGCTATCATTGCCATTTAGAAGTGGACAGTCGTTATTTGATATCAAGGAGAACTCAATATGAATCAGCAAACTTTTGGATCACTGTGCGCGCATCTGTTCGGACTTGCTCTGCTGGCCTCCACAACGTTTGCGCCGGCTGCGGAGCCGGAATGGAGCAATCCGGTCATCAAAGGTTACGGCAAGGTCGTGTCCCTGCCTAACGCCGGAATGCAACCGGACAAGAATGCGGAATACAAGGTCGTGTTCAACCTGACCGCCGCCGGCGATCCGGACAAAATCAACGCATCGCTCGATCGGGTCGCACGCGCGGTAAACATCTTTGCTTCGGCCGGCGTGCCGCCCTCGCATCTGCATATGGTCGTCGTCATTCATGGACCCGCTACTCCAATCGTGCTGGACAATGCGCACTACCAGGAGAAATTCAAGCTGGACAACCCGAACATCGGGCTGATCGATGAATTGGGGAAAGTGGGCGTAAAAGTAGTCGTATGCGGGCAGGCCCTGGCAGGCAACAAGTTCGCGCAGGAATGGGTTTATCCGAAAGTCGAGCACACGCTATCGGCGATCACCGATCTCGTGATTCTTGAAAAGAGCGGATACGTATTGTTTCCGATGTGAACAAGTGCGCGGTAAATATGCGGCAAATATAATGAAGCCGCAGATACTGTTCATTGCGTTGCTGACAGCGTTGTTTGCTCTCGCGGCGAAGAGCAATGACAGCATCGATCCGCCGTGGACGCCGTCACCGGCAAACGGGAAGAATTTTACGATCCCGGGCATCGACAACGTCCCGGATCTTTACGGCGACATCAATGATCCGCAGCTGGTTATTTTCTTCGCGGGCAATCAATACATGGTGGTGCACGACCTGCTGCAGGCATTCCAGGCAGTGCATCCTGAAGTCGAACGCATTTTTGTGGAGACCTTGCCGCCCGGCGTCCTGGTCGAGCAGATTGAACAAGGCGCGTTAATCGTCGGCAACATGCGGGTTTCACTACGCGCGGACATCTACGCTG
>DATMZQ010000429.1:0-6244 GCA_035573615.1 Burkholderiales bacterium
AGAGCAAGCAACAAGCAAAAGACAATCCAGCAGTGCATTTGTTCTGCGCCAGGTATCAAATGGCATATTTACTGATCCAGTTGTTGGTGTATGGCGACACAACCGTTGGATTTTTGCGTCAACTCAGCTATCTCAGACGACCGTATGTCGTCTGTGAGCTACAGGTCGAATGGAATAATCGCGGAGATGTAGATCGCGTGTAACTGCTGGAGATCGCCTCATGGAAACGTGCACAGCGACATTTGATTGCGCCTGCAGATCAGGCGAAGTTTAATTGGGCTGTGCGACGCTTTAGTGATCCAGTACTTTTGTTATGGCGCAGTGGTGCGTTCGACAAAAATTTGTGAGCGCTCAGATATGATCGCGCCATGCTTGGCCGCTGGCCAACAGCCGGTCGGCCTCCTGTGGTCCCCAACTACCCGCGGAGTACGGGTAAGTGGAGTTGTCATGCTCGATCCAATGCTTGAGGATCGGGTCCACCACCCGCCATGCCCACTCCACCTCGTCGAAGCGGATGAAGTTGGTAGCATCGCCACGGATGATATCGGCGAGCAGCGCCTCATATGCATCAGGCTGCGGCTCGTGATCTTGTCTGTAGCCTGCGTTCATCTGGATTACGCGCGTGTGCATTCCGAGCCCCGGCTGTTTGGCATGGATTTCCAGACGCATGCTTTCGTTGGGCTGCAGACTCAGAATAATCCAGTTGGGTGTCATGTTTTCCAATGGTGTTTCGCGAAACAACTGTTGCGGCGGATGGCGAAATCTCAGTGCGATGACAGATAATTGAGTCGCCAGCCGCTTGCCGGTTCGTAAATAAAAAGGGACCCCGCGCCAGCGCCAATTGTCGATGAAGAATTTGGCAGCGACATAGGTCGGGGTCGCAGATCCGGGCGGCACGCCGGCTTCAGCGGTATAACCGGGCACTTGTCGACCATCCAGAACGCCTGGGCCGTATTGGCCCCGCACGGCATGGTTCTGTACGGCGTCGGCGGCGATCGGACGAATCGAACGCAACACCTTCACTTTTTCATCGCGCAGCGTGTCCGCTTCCAACGCTGCCGGCGGCTCCATGGCAACCAGCGTAAGCAACTGCATAAGGTGGTTTTGCAGCATATCGCGCAACGCGCCGATCCTGTCATAGTAGTCAGCACGCGTTTCAATACCGACCTGCTCCGCAACTGTGATCTGGACGTGATCGACGAAATTACGATTCCACAGTGGTTCAATCATCAGGTTGGCAAAACGGAAAACCAGCAGATTCTGCACGCTCTCCTTGGCGAGGTAGTGATCAATGCGATAGACCTGTTGCTCATCGAAGTAACGATGCAATAACTGATTAAGCTGCTGCGCACTGCTGATGTCTTCGCCGAAGGGTTTTTCCACCACGATTCGATGCAGCCCTCTCGGCCGATTCAGGCCGACCCTCGCCAGGTTCTCTACGATAACGCCGAAGTCCTCGGGCTTTACGGCAAGATAAAAGACAATGTTGGAGCAGACGCCCGTTTTTGGCTTGCCCAGCTCATCGAGAAGTCGTTTGTAAGCTTCCGGCTCCTGCAAATCGCCGCGAATGTAACTGAAGCGAGCGGCAAACCGCCCAAAGCATTCCGGCGTAAATTGCTTGCCGACTTTTTTTCGCAACGCCTGCTCCATATGGGATGCCCAATCGGACTCCTTCCACGGACGCCGCCCTATTACGACAAAGTTAGTGACATCCGGGAGCCGCTTGGCGAGTTCCAGTTGGTACAACGCCGGGAGCAATTTCGTTGCGGCAAGATTCCCCGTGGCCCCGAAGATGACAAAACTACAGGGGTATAAGGCGTCTTCCTCACTCATATTTTTGCCTGATGGGTAACTAGACAAAGCATTTGTTTTTACCCGTAGCCGAAGCTGATAATGCGGTTCGACGCGCAAACCTTTTCGGCATTCCTATAATGCCAATGGACGACCACACCGTTCGGAGGTCCTTTATCTCGAACTCAGGCGGACGGGACTCGTCAACCAGCACACCGTCACTATGAATTACCTGGCACATCTCTACCTTTCGGCGCCCACGGAAGATGCCTGGCTCGGCAGCCTGCTGGGCGATTTCGTGAAGGGGCCGCTGGACCAACGTTACAGTCAGCACATCACCGACGCCATCGCGCTACACCGAAGAATAGACAGCTTTACCGACGCACATCCCGTGGTCTTGCGCAGCAAGTCGCGGATCAGCGCCGTCCGGCGCCGCTACGCCGGCATCATGATCGACATGTTCTACGATCATTTCCTGGCGAGCAACTGGAGCGAGTTTCACGACGAACCGATCAAGGTATTTACCGCCCGGATATATGAGATTCTTCGCGTGCGGCGCGCAATACTGCCGGATCGACTGAACACCATGGCACCACGGATGGCGCAGTCGGATTGGCTCGCGTCCTATGCCGACATCGACACCATCCACAGTGCGCTTGATCGCATGGGCCGCCGGTTCAAGCGAGAAAACCGGTTGCTCGACTCCGCCGACGAACTTCGGGAACATTACGCTGAACTCGAATCCGATTTCCGGATATTCCTGCCGCAGGTCGTTCAGTTCTCACAACAGATTTACATGCCCGACAGGCTCAGTAGCGATACCCCTCCAGAACCAGGTCCTGATACTCGGGATGGCGGTGAATGAAGCTGGCGGCGAACGGGCAGAGCGGCATTACTTTCAGGCGTTGCGCGCGCGCGTATTCAAGCGCGGTCTGCACAATCGTGCCCGCGATGCCTCGGCCTTCCAGTTCACTGGGGACCTCGGTGTGTTCGATGATCATCTTTTCTGCGACCAGCAAATATTTCGAGAACGCGATTTTGCCATCCACATTGACTTCGAAGCGCTTGGCGGCGACGTTATGGATCACGGCGAAACTGGTTTGTGCCGGCATGGCTGTTTAGTCCAGGTAGCCGATCAACAGGGCGGACGATGCTGCGCCCAGGGTCGAATGCGCTCGAACGCACGGGAGGCTTGCAGCACGCGCAGATCCCGATGGCGGCCGGCCACGATTTGCAAACCAACCGGCAAGCCGGATTTGGTAAACCCGCAAGGACAGCTCGCAGCGGGAAGCCAGGTGAGATTGAAGGGATAACTGAAGCCCGCCCAACGCATCCAGTCCCACGGATGCTGCTCCCAGTGCTGCGGCATGAGACGCTCGGCGGGAAATGCAGCCACTGACAGTGTGGGCGTGAGCAACAGATCATAACGCTCGAACAGTGACCGGACCTTGTCGTACAGCGCAAGGCGTTTTTCGTCGAGACGGCAGTATTCGGCGGCACTGAACTGCATCCCGTGCTTGACCAATGCCACGAGTCCGGGATCCATTTGATCGTGCCATTTCTCGAGCAATGGCTCCAGGCGGCTTGCGAAGTTCGCAGAAAAATGCAGGTGTTCCATTTCGATTGGATTGTCCCACCCCGGCTGAATTTCATCGACGTGGCAGCCCAGTTCCTCGAAAGCGGCCACCGCAGTGCCGACCAGTGTGGATACTTCCGCATCCACTTTGAGGTAACCCAGATCCGGGCTGTACCCAATTCTGAGTTGCCCGATTCCTTCATCGAGACGTCCGGCAAAATCCTCCGGCTCTGACTCCAGGCTGGTCATGTCCCGATCGTCCGGTCCTGCCATTGCCTGCAACATCAGCGCCGCATCAGTGACGGTGCGGGTTAGCGGTCCAACATGCGAGATCAGCCCATTGGCGGGCGTGGGCCAGTACGGTACACGGCCGTGCGACGGCTTGATGCCATATACGCCGCAAAATGCGGCTGGCATTCGAATCGATCCTGCGCCATCCGAACCTTGATGGATTGGCCCGATGCCCGCTGCCGCACACACTGCCGCACCTGCGCTGGAAGCGCCGGCATTCATACCATGCTGCCAGGGATTGTGCGTTATGCCAGTCAGCGGGCTATTGCTCACGCCGCTCCAGCCAAATTCCGAAACGGTGGTTTTGCCAATGGAGATTGCACCGGCCTTGCGCAGACGCTCAACATGCGCATGATCGAAATCCGGAATGCGATCGCGGTAGATATGCGAGCCCGCCATGGTGCGCACCCCACGCGTAAAGGCCAAATCCTTGATGCTCGTCGGTACACCGTGAAGAATGCCTAAAGGGTGGCCGCGCATGACCGCAATTTCAGCTTCGGCTGCCGCCTCCATCGCCGCCTCGAATGTCGGTGTGCAGATCGCGTTAAGCCGCGGATTTAGCGCTTCTGCCCGCGCAATGGTCTGCCGCATGACTTCCACCGGAGACACGATCTTCTGTTTGATCATGCGAACCAGTTCGCTCGCCGGAATGAATGACAGTTCTTCTCTCATTGCCAGGGCTCCATCAACTGCGCTTTAGCCGGCGATACGCTCAACTGATCGCAGCGACAACCCGTCCGACCACGGTCCCCGCTTTGAGTTGATCCAGCGTGCGGCTCACTTCCGACAGCGGGCGCTTTTCGATTGGAATCGGTTTGATCTTGCCTGCTCGTGCCAGCGCGATGACTTCATTTAACTCTGCAACGTTGCCGACGCTGGACCCCTGGATTCGCCAGGCACGCTGCACGACAAGAACCAGCGAGACCGGAATTTCACCGCCATAGAGTCCGACCACGATCAGTTTCCCGCCTTTGCGCAATGCGCCCAATGCGAGGGTCGCCGTGTCTGCTGCACCGACCAGATCGACTGCGCCATAAAGCGGCCCGCCAGCGGCCTCGAGCAGCTTCTTCGCGGCTTCAGGATCACGTCCATTCACCGTCGCGGCCGCCCCCTCCTTGCGCGCAACGGCCAGCTTGTCGTCGTCGATATCGACGACGACGATACGCGAGTGGCCGAGGGCCTTCAGCATTTCGATCGCCATCAGGCCGAGGCCGCCGGCCCCAAATACGGCTACCCATTCTTCACCTGGAATGGGCTTTAGCTGCGCAACGGCGGAATAAGTAGTCAGTCCCGAGCAGGACAAGGTGGCCGCCCACATGGCATCGATGCCGCTCGCATCGACCAGATACTTCGCATGGGGCACCAGCAGATGGTCGGCGTAGCCGCCCGGCCGCTGGATGCCAATCCAGCGCGGGGCCATGCAATGGTTGTCCATGCCCTCGAGACAACGCGCGCACTTGCCGCAGCCAATCCAGGGGCACACCAGGCGATCTTGTCCAATGGGTACGTTTTTGGCATCGACACCCGCGGCGATGACGGTGCCAAAGGGTTCATGGCCAAGCGTAACCGGCGGATGCATTCCGCGCTCACTCATGTAGAAGCGTTTGCCTCCTCCGAGATTGAAATAACCATCGCGGATATGCACGTCGCTGTGGCAGACCCCGCAATACTTCAGCTTCAACAGCACTTCGGTACCGGTCGGCTGCGGCGTTTGCTTCTCGGCTTTCTGCAGCGGTTTGCCCCACTCCACGACGTCATAACTCAGCATTGCGTTCCCCTTTTGTTTTTGCTTGCACTCTATGCGGCTGAATCCTACACCGAGCAGTGTGCCTCAGTGCAAACGCCGGTGTTACGGGGCTTAGTAGGGCCGACGACCAAGGTAGTTGCCTGGCGGTGCATAGTTGCAAACCACGATGACAGTTTGGCCGCATGTCGACTGGCCGCAACCCAAAGTCGTCGTGTCGCGCCATACCATTTGCGTGTAGTGCCCCGCCGGTTGCCAGTTCGCTTCTGTCAGGATGCCGCCGGAGTAATTTTTTTTTCTCGTTTTCCCACGCCTTGTCCGCATCGACCGCAGGGTAATAGCCGGCTGTACCTTGAAATAGATTTTCGCCATATTTTTGCTGGGTGCGGTGCGCCATGCTGCAGGTCGTTGCGGCAAGGTGGCTTGCCCATTGTTGCGCATAGCCCGCGAGATCGCCGGACCACTGCAGTGGCCCAACCCCGACATCGGCGCGCACTTTGTTGTGATACGAAGTGATGGCCCGGATATCGTCGGAGATCATATTGCTGCCTGGGTTGCTTTTCGCTGAATCAGCCGGCTGGGCTACGGGGACAGCGGCAGATTTCGGCGGGTCTCCGGTGCAGCTTGCGGTTAGCAGGAATGCTAATGCAAGTCCGGTGTGATCGGGCCTCTTCATGCGGTCGTGCTCATCGGGTGCGATACTTGTCCATGACCGCGTTGAGGCGAGCGTTCGATGGGGCTTGCTGCGTATAGCCGAAGGTTCCGCTTTCGCGCAGTTCACCCATCGAGTGCCGCACGAAGCCGAGCACCGCGGCCGACAAGCTCCCGCCTATGCTCACACG
>DATMZQ010000430.1:0-8968 GCA_035573615.1 Burkholderiales bacterium
CGTTATTTTCCCCGCGATTGACGGGGCAACTCTATCGTCTCACGCGCGGCGTTCCACGCGTGATCAACGTACTATGTGATCGCGCTCTCCTGGGCGCTTACGTGCAAGGCAAGGAACGCGTCGATGCCGCTACGCTAGCGCAAGCGGCGCGTGAAGTGTTTCACCAGACGGACGACCGCCGCAATGTTTTGCGCGCACTCATCGCTACCTTGATTCTCACGGCCGGTGTCGCCGTGGCATTTACCCTGCATCGGCAGGATATGAATGATGCGCGCATGTCCATCCCGGTACGCGGCAGCGTGAAGCCGGCGGCGTCTCCGAGTCCTGCGACGGCCGAGCCAACCGGCGCATCAGTCGTGGCGGCCGCTGCGACATCCACGTCGGCGTTGGCCGATTCGCTGGAGTGGCGGGCCGGCGAGGGGCTCGCCTCGAACCGTGCGCAGGCTTTTGCGGTGCTGCTGAAGGCGTGGGGTCAGGCATTCGATCAAAGTGCGGACCCCTGCAAGCAAGCAGAAGGCGCCGGCCTTCGCTGCCACAGCGCGCGCGGAGGCTTGGACGAGTTACGCGAACTGAACCGGCCAGCCGTGCTGCGAATGCGCAACGCTGCCGGTGAAGAATTTGCCGCTACGTTGATGGCGCTTGGCGAGAAGACTGCGAGCTTCGCACTAGGCGACCAAAGCGCAACGATTTCGCTCGATACCCTGGCATCGCAATGGTCAGGTCATTACACACTGCTATGGCGCATGCCGCCGCCACAAGTGCGCGACAGTATTCGCCCGGGTGAACGCGGTGCCGCCGTGCAATGGCTCGCGGGTCAGCTCGCCCTTGTGCGCGGGCTGTCAGCGCCTGCGTCCACCGATCCGGTTTTCAATGAGGAACTGCAGCGCGAAGTGAAAAAATTTCAACTCGTACACGGTCTGATTCCGGATGGCAGCGTGGGTCCCCAAACACTGATGCACCTGGCGAGCTGGGGCGACCCAACGGCGCCGAAGCTTTCTTCAAAGTAGAGCCGACAAGCAAGCATGTCCTTCATTCTCGATGCGCTACGCAAATCGGACCAGCAGCGCCAGCGCGGCAGCGCGCCAACATTGCTTACAGCGCAGGCCGCAGCCATCGGGACCAAGCGACCATCGCTGATGGCATATGGGGCGCTCGGCTTGGTACTGTTGGCGGCCGGCATCGTCATTGGCTGGCTGCGGCCGTGGCAGGAGCAGGTAGCACCTGTGCCGCCCTCACCGCCCAAGCCGATCTCGACACCCTCTCGGCCTGAACCCGAAACAGCGCAGCGTCCCAGCGCAGCGCCATCCGCGCCCGCTCCACAAGCTGCCGTTCCGGACAAATCACCATCGCCCGGAGCTGATGCGATTCCAAAGTCGAGCGGCCAGCAGGAAGCGGGGACGCCAGCATCCGCGCAAACGGTTAAAACGGTTCCTGAGCAGAGGACGAAGCAGGCGACCGAGAAGCCGCGCGCACCGCTGTCGCAGGCGGCCACAATATCAAGCAGACCGCCACAGCCGGCGCAGGTGCCAGCTGTTAATGCAGATGGCTCGAGCGGCGCTTCAGAACAACCGCCGCCCTGGATGACTGAACTGCCAGTCGAAGTCCAGCGGGACCTGCCAGCCATGCACGTCATGGTGCATGCCTATTCCGCACGGCCGACGGACCGGCTGGTCGGGATCAATAACAAGCTGTTGCATGAAGGCGATGAAGTCGCGCCAGGTCTAAAGCTGGAACAGATCACGCCCGAAGGCATGATCCTGAACTTCAAGGGCCAGGTTTTCCGCCGCGGCGTGCACTAGGGCAAAACGACTCCCGCCGGTGCGTTGATCGAAATCGAATTGGCAGCAAGCCGTGCCAACCTGTATGTCATGGTTTGCCCGCCGGCGTCAACGCCGACTGCCCAGCCATAACCCTGAGCGTTGTAATGGACAATCCATGCGACGCAAGCTTGCGGCTTAGTGCTTGCTCCATCGCTGCGGCTGACACGCGCGTCGGATCGAAGGCTGCAGACACTGCCGCGGGAGCGCCGGATACGCGGGTACTGCCTTTGTCTACTCCGCTAAGGGATTCCACCGCCGTTTTCAGCGCGCGCCGCAATTTTTCATTCGGGACGATCGTTCCTTCTACCGCGAAGAACACGACCTGATGGTGACGTGAGAGTGCGTGCGTCACCACGCCGTAGTCATAAACCACCGCAATCTTGTCTTCGATGCAGTAGCCGCACGCCAAAGCCGTGGATGTGAGGCCCAGCAGAATCATTGCGCCGAAGTGATGGCACCGCGCGCGAATCACCGTTTGCCCTCCTTTGCGTCGTGCCCGCCGGTGGCGTTTTGCTCATCTGCCCACTTGAAATATTTGATGTACTGCTGGACTTCCGTGTCGCTCAGATTCTGATTCGGCATGGGCAGTCCACCGGCTTCCTTCAGCATCGCCTTTGCATCCGCGTCCACCTCCAGCATCTTTTCCGGCGTCTTGAGCCACTTTGTCAGCCATTCATTGCTGCGGCGCTTGGTCACGCCCGCCAAATCCGGGCCGAGCTTGCGCCCCTGGCCGATCGAATGGCAGGCCAGGCATTTACTCTCAAAATCGAGCTTGCCTTTGACCGCTTCGGGGTCACCGGGTGTGCGCGTGGCGGGAATATTGTGATGTTCGATCTCGCCCTTCTCTTCCGGTGGTCCGCCTGCGTCGATCAGACCGATGGCACCCTGTGAGGCATTCGCGAAATGGTGGTCGACCATGATGTACTGGCCTGCTTCAGGGATGACGAACTCAACAATCGCCCCGCTGGATGAACCAAGCAGCACGGTTTGCATGCCGCGCAACTGATTGTCCGGATTACCGTCCAGCCAGACGCGATCGAAGATGGTGCCCACCACATGGAAGCTGGATGTCTTGCTGGGGCCGACATTAAGCACGAACAGACGCACGCGCTCACCTGGCTTTGCCGCCAGCGGCTTCTTCACCATGCCGTTGTGCACGCCATTGAATACGGTATAGCCCGGCGAGGCAGCGCGCAGGCGCTCGCCGTCCAGCACATACAGCGGGGCGCCATCGATGCTGCGTTTTTGCGGGTCCAGCTTCGGATAGAACTCGCTCTGGATGACCACGTACTCGCGATCGACTTTGGTTGGATAGCCTTCGCGCGGCTCCACCACAATTGCGCCATACATGCCCGAAGCAATGTGCTCCAGAATCATTGGCGTGCCGCAGTGGTACATGAACACGCCCGGGTAGTTCAGCGTGAACTCGAACGTGATGGTCTGCCCCGGAGCGATGGAATGATATTTGTCCTGCGGAGAAACCATCGCCGCGTGAAAATCCATGGAGTGCATCATCGGCGGGATCATCATCTGCAAGCCAGGCGCGACTTCGTCACTGCGGTTGGTCATGCTGAATTTGATCTTGTCGCCTACGCGCGCGCGGATCACCGGTCCGGGGACCTGATCGCCGAAGGTCCAGCCGCTGAACCGGATGCCAGGCGCAATCTCGATTATTTTGTGCGTGGTATCGAGTTGAATGGTTTTCACCGGCGACGCTTCCACAGGCTTTATATCGGGAGCCGTACTAAGGGCAACGCCTGAGGAGAAAGCCCCGGTGTGCCTCTCGCTGGACATTTTGGAAGGCAGCGGCTTCAAATCCATTTTCGCCTGATCGTAACGATCCGGAGGCGCACTTTGGTTGCATGCGGCCAGTCCCAGTACCAGAGCCGTGCAAGCCATGCTGTGCAGTGACAAAAATGCTGGTCTTTGGAAACGCATGTGGATCGATACTTTCATGCTGGTTCTCCCCGTCGTCTCTGCTCAAAGGTGCGCAGCGTGTTTATCATTGTTTGGCGAAATACCTGTGCCAGATTTTCGTGGGTGACAGTTGAACTGCAGCTCCAGGAGATGAGATTTGTAATTCGTTGCCTTGCGTTCCGTGATATGCCGGCACTTGCTATTCGGGCAAAGCTCCGGCGGCCCATAGAATGCCGCCGGACAAATGCTCGAGGACAAGCGGTTCACGGTAGGATTCGACGGTATGGCCAATTGCGGTGTACCAGCCGCGCCCGCCATCATATTGATGATGCCACGCTATCGGATGGTCAGCGCCCATCCGGCCGCCACGATACGTTGCCTCTTCGATACGTATCAAAACGGTGATGTCTGGATCGAGTGCGTGGCGGAAGTCATACCACTCGTCCGTTCTCTTCCAGGTGATGGGCAGATGGCGAGTCGACGCGTGAGACGCATCGACCACCTTCAGCGTTGCAGGCTGAATCGCCGGATGCCGCTGGAAATAGGTTCCCACCAGTCCGCCATACCACGGCCACTGGTACCCGGTGTCGCTTGCGGCATGGATGCCGACGAATCCGCCGCCGTGCTGAATGAACCGTTCGAACGCCGCGCGCTGGTCGGCTTCCAGAATTTCCCCGGTCGTGTTCAGGAAAATCACGGCCCGGTACCGCGCCAGATTGGCATCGGTAAATGCGCCAGCGTCTTCGCTTGCGTCCACGCGAAAACCATTTCGTTCGCCTAGCATGTGGATGGCATCGATGCCTGCCGGAATGGAATCGTGGCGGAAGCCTGCAGTCTTCGAGAAAAGAAGCACAGCGAAACCGCGTTCTGGTTCGGCAGATTGCGAATGAGCTTGCCCTAATACAGCTAGTAGAACACCGGCCATGGCAGAGAATGTTTTTGCAGCGTCCATGCGATTCAAGGTTTCTGAAGACAAAAGCCCAGAAACAATAGTCCACTCCCCAGCACGGCGTAAAACAGGCGTGCGCCACCGCGTCCCAGAATATCGACGAAGAACCTGGCGCGCGGATGTGCGAAGAACCGGTTCCAGTCGGCCAGGACGGACACGAGCACGAAAATTCCCGCCAGATACGCGACCACTGCCAAGGCTTTGCCTCACCGACGCAATTCAGCGCCATGAGCATACCGCATTGGTTGGACTCCCGAGCACGCGCAGCGCCGCGGGAACGATGGGCAAAAAGAAGCCCGCCGGACGACGGGCTGGTAGATGCGGGGAGTGCTTACTGAACGGCCAGACGTTTGGCTGCGCTGGAACGCTTCTTGGGAAGGGTCAACTGAAGTACACCGTTTTCGAATCTTGCATTTGCGGCGTCCTCGTCCACTTCCTCAGGCAGCGCAACCGTTCTCGATATCTTTCCGAAATTGCGTTCGCGATGCAGCCACTTGTACTCCGTGTTCGCATCGTTTTCCTGACGCACTTCGGCTTCCACGGTAACCGTGTCGTTGTATACGCTGACCGTGATCGCGTTCTTGTCCACCCCCGGAATTTCCATTTCCAGCACATACCCCTGCTCGCTTTCCTTGACATCCAGGCGCGGGCCGGCATTGTCAACGCTGCCAAACACGCGACCGAACAGCGGCGTAATGAAGTCGAGCGGATCCCTGACGCTCAGGGCGGAAACAGTCCCGCCAGCGAAGGGGTCCTGGCGACGAATAATATTTGCCATGATTGATTTCTCCAATACCAGATGTAGTCAGAATTCGGCAGGCGTTCAACCTGCTCCGTCAAAATAAGGGCGGCCATCGGTTTTTCAACAGCCGCAGCACCGACCGAATACTCCAGTGCCCGCGCCGGACGCCTTCTGATCGTTTCCGCTTGAGTGGGCGCTTGAATTCCGGCGAGTCCGGACAAATATCTTTTGTTATCGCACGGACGACCGACTGGGGCGGACCATGGATCCACTCAGAACCATAGCGAGGGCCTGGGAAGAACTCACCGAGGGCTGGCGCCAGTTATTGAGTCGAAACAGCAGTGCTCTGACTCACTTTGTCAGCGGTGCCAGAAAAGACCCGAAAGCCGGTTCAGCACCGGATTTTCCGCAATGGGGCTTGCTCGCTGCCGAAACCTGGGAAACAGCTGGCACGCTGATCGTCCGCATCGAAGTACCCGGCATGGACAAGGACGATTTCGATGTCTCCATTCACGGCAACACACTGCGCATCCGTGGCGAAAAGCGGTCCGAGGATAACCATCATGAGCGCAAATATCATCTGATGGAGCGCGCTTATGGCCGTTTCGAGCGCAATTTCTCGCTGCCGCAGAACATCGACCGGGACAAAGCCGAAGTATCGTACCGGAACGGCATTCTGACGGTGATACTGGCGAAGACGGAAGCGATTCCGCCAAAGCAGTTGCCGCTTCAGTAAATGTCAGAGAAGCGGCGCCCTACTTTGTTTCGGACGTTTTGCGCTCACGATTTTTCCAGCGCAGCCATTCCACGATTTTCCAGATCTCGTCGGGCTTGAGCTGATCGCCGAAAGGCGCCATCACCGTGCCGGTCCTGCCGCGGCTGATCGTATTGAAGATCATGGCGTCGGTCGGTTGGTAGATCCATTCATCGTCTGTCAGGTCGGGACCGACCGCCCCCTCGGCTTCATGTCCGTGGCATGCATAGCAACCCGTTTTCAAAAACAACTTTTTGCCTTCCGCGGCTGCTGCCGGATCGCCGGCGAACGGATTTTTCAGCTCATCACCGAAGGCGCGGCTTGACGACAGCATCGGCAGCGCGCCGCTCAGGACACTGAGCAGTGTCCCCGTGATCAACAAGCGGGCAAGCAGTGGCATTGGTGTATGCGTCGAAGACGAAATTGCGGGAGGCCGCAGTTTGCTGCCCCTCCCGCCACGGCTTTGGATTATTCGTCGAACAGACCGAACACCGTCACGTAGCCGCCTTTGCGGCTGTCTTTCAGATGCGGCGCTCCGCCTCCGCCGATTGTGGCCCAGCCAGTCCAGCCGCCGAAACCCGAGGGCACCGCAATGTACTGCTTGCCGCCGATGGAAAAGCTGATCGGGCTGCCGACAATGCCCGAGCCGGTTTGGTAGGACCAGAGTTCCTTGCCGGTATCCTGGTCGTAAGCCTTGAACTCGCCTTCCGGCGTACCCGCGAATACAAGGCTGCCGCCGGTGGTCAATACGCCGCTCATGAAGGGCGACGGTGCCTTGACGGTCCACTTCTTCTCACCGCTTCTCGCATCGAAGGCAACCAACTGACCGTGTCCCTTGTTCCATTTGATGCTGCCAATGCCCCAGTGTGGCTTGCCTTCGGCGCGCTCGCCTTTTGCGCTCTTGATGTCGGTGCAGATTTCCCGGCTCGGCACGAACACCATTTTCTTTTCCGGGCTGTAGCTCATCGGGTTCCACCACTTGCCGCCTTCGGACGCCGGGCAAATATCCTTGGCCTCGTAGTCGTAGGTGGGCACTTTCTCCTGATTGACGATCGGACGTCCTTCGGCCGAGAAGCCGGTCGACCAGTTCACCTTCGAGATTTCCTTGCCGTACCTGAATTTTCCGTTGGTGCGGTCAATCTTGTACAGATAGCCGTTGCGGTCGCCGTGCAGCCACACTTTTTCGCCGTCGAAATCGGCGAGGATGTTTTCATTGACGCCATCGAAGTCCCATACGTCGTGCGGCGTGTATTGAAAATGGAACTGGATTTCGCCGGTATCCGCGTTTAATGCCAGCGTGGAATTGGAGTACAGGTTATCGCCTTCGCGTCCGACCCCGTCCCAATCCGGATTCGGATTGCCGGTGCCCCAGTAAATAAGATTGGTGTTCGGATCATAGGAACCGGTGATCCAGGCTGACGCGCCGCCATACTTCAGATTGTCGGCATCGGCGCCCCAGCTTTCCGAACCCGGCTCCCCCGGCGCGGGGATGGTGTAACGTCGCCACGCCTGCTTGCCCGTCTCTGCATCCAGAGCTTCAATGAACAGGCGGGTCGGATATTCCGCACCCGACAATCCGACCACAACGTTGCCTTTGACGATGAGCGGAGCGACAGTCATCGTGTAAGACAGCTTGTAATCGCCGAGAGCCACGTCCCACACTTTCTTGCCTGTCTTCATGTCGAGCGCGACCACATGCGCGTCCGGCGTCGATACGAAAACCTTGTCGTGATACAGCGCGGCGCCGCGATTGCCGATATCGCAGCACATGGCCTTGCCCACGTCTTCCGGCAACTGATGCGCGTACTGCCAGATCATGGTTCCCGTCCTGGCATCAACGGCATAGGTCCGGCCATGCGCGGCCGTCACGTACATCACGCCGTCACTGACCAGCGGCGTCGTATTCTGCGCGTCCAGCGTGCCCAGCGAAAAAGTCCACTTCGGAACCAGGCGTTTGATATTTTTGGTATTGACCTGCTTCAACGGACTGAAGCGCGAGCCCGCATAGTCCCGTCCAACCATGCGCCAGTTGTCGGATTCCTTGGCCGCGTTCAGCAGCATGTCGTTCGTGACTTCGGCGTGAAGGGCGGTTGCGCTGAAGAGCGATAAGGTCGCAAAAGCCGTGATGAAGCATGCAACTATAGAATGCCGTGAAAGTGGTTTCATGAATTCCCCTTGAGAGATGGCGGATGCAGTGCTGCGGCGGCTCGCAGTTTTCGTCCGTGCGATGGCGCCGCACAGATACTACCGTCTTTGAAAATGGGCGTAATGCTTTTCCGCCGCGCGCCGATATCGGGCGCCGTGTGGCACCGAACAGGTGCACTCGCGGCGCGGCAAATCATCTTAAACTGGCGGCTGGCTAGAAGAAGAACCAAAGGAGCAGGCGAGATGAGAAGCTCAGCGATGCAATACGCCAAGGCGGCTTTGTTTGGCACGGTCATGTTGTGGAGTGCCGGACACGGCTTGTGCGCCGCCGATAGTTCAGTGCCCGCAATCGGCGCCGGCGAACTGGGCGGCGTGGTGAAAGGCGGGCAGGGTCCGGAAGCCGGTGTCTGGGTCATCGCGGAGACGACCGACCTGCCGACCCGTTTCGCGAAAATCGTGGTCACCGACGAGCGCGGTCGCTATCTGATCCCGGATCTGCCGCAAGCGACTTACAACGTATGGGTGCGCGGCTATGGGCTGGTCGACTCCCCGAGAACGCGCAGCGTTCCGGGCAAACGCCTGGATCTCGCAGCTGTGGCCGCACCCAGTCCTGCAGCAGCGGCGCAGTACTTTCCAGCGAT
>DATMZQ010000431.1:0-2929 GCA_035573615.1 Burkholderiales bacterium
GATCGCCAGCGGAATCGATGTGACCACCACTACCGTGGAACGCCAGCTGCCGAGGAACAGCAGAATCAACAGACCGGTCAAGGCTGCCGCCATCAATCCTTCGACCACGACCGCATGCATGGCACTGGCGACAAATACGGACTGATCGAACAGGAAAGACAGCGACAAGCCTTCCGGCAGCGTCACATTGGACAAGCGCTGACGGACTTCACGAATGATATCGAGAGTGGATGCACCGCCGCTCTTGAGTACCGTGATCAGCGCAGACTTGCGACCGTCATGGCGTACTAGACTGGTCTGCTCGTTGTAACCATCCCGCACATCAGCGACGTCGTTGATGTAGACCATGGTGCCGCCGACGCTTTTCACTGGCAGCAATCCGAGTTCGCTGATCTTTTCGGGGCTGTTGTTGATGCTCAGGATGTAGTCGCGCGAACCGATCTGCGTACTGCCGGTCGGCAGGTTTACGTTCTGCCTGTTGAGCGCGTCGTTGATGTCCTTGACCGTGAGGCCCTTGGCGTGCATGCGCACCGGGTCGGCATCGATCATCACCAGTCTGGGGCGTCCGCCATATGGCAGGGGCACAGTCGCCCCGGGAACCGGTACCACCTCGTTGCGGACCAGCCACAAGCCCTGATCGTAAAGCTGCTGTTCGCTCAGCGTGTCGCTGCCCAACGCGATCTGCATGATCGGAACGCTCGACGCGTCGTACTGCACGATCTGTGGTGGTTGCTGGCCAGGCGGCATGCGCCGGATGATCGTCTGCGAAGTCGCAGTGATCTGACTGACTGCCTGGTCGATCCGCACTGAAGGCTGGAAGTAGATGCGGATGACGTTCTTGCCGTTGATCGTGTGGGACTCGATCCGTTTGACGTTACTGACAGTCGTGCTGATCTGCTGCTCTGAAAAAATCGTGATCTGCTTCTCGAAAGCATCGGGTGGGATGCCGACGTACTGCCAGATCAACGTGACGATCGGTTCGGAGATTTCGGGAAAAATATCCTTCGGCATGCGAAGGATGGATACGACGCCGATCAATACGATCAACATCGCGATGACCACGAAGGTATAGGGCCGGCCAAGCGCCAGCCTGACAATCCACAACGCTCTCTCCCCTGTCAGCGTTTTGTTGCAACAACATTACTTTAATGTTACAAGTTTATGCGTGGCCGTTACAAGAAAATCTGATATAAATCAGATATTTCAAACTGAAACCTATATTTCAAAATGAAATATTTTGCGATGCAACCGAACAGAAACTGTCGGGAGGAACGCACAAATGAGGACGTTTTCACGAATGCTTTTTGCACACTGCAACATCTCCTATGGGCGTCCCATTGGCCTTCGAAACATGCGCGGCCAAATCTCGGGTATCGCCCTTGTCATTGGGCTCGCTGCTGTCATGGCCGGTCTTCTCGCGATCGGTCTGTGGCCGAAATGGAATGCGTTGAAGCTCGCGCAGGCCGAAGCCGGAAAGGATGACCTTCCGGCCGTGATGTATGTGGCCGCCAAGCGCGGAGGCCAGAAGTCCGACATCGTGCTGCCCGCAAGCCTCATCGCAATGCAGGAAACGACTATCTATGCGCGAACGAACGGTTATCTAAAGCGCTGGCTGGTCGACATCGGCGATCAGGTCAAGGCTGGACAGGTGCTGGCCGAGATCGAGGCGCCGGAAGTCGATCGCGAGTTGGACCAGTCGCATGCCGCTCGTGCGCAAGCCAAGGCCAATCTCGATCTTGCGCGAGTCACCGCGGAGCGCTATGGGTCGCTGCTAAAGGAGGAAGCTGTTTCGCCGCAGGAGGTCGACGAGAAATACGGCGTTCACCAGGCGCGTAAGGCTGACTATGCCGCCGCGGAAGCCAATCTGCGGCGGTTGGAACAAATGAAATCGTTCCAGCGCGTCACTGCACCTTTCTCCGGGACCATCGTCGCACGCAATGTCGATGTCGGTTCATTGATCCAGGCCGGCAGCGCCTCATCTTCTGGCTGGTTATTCAAACTTTCGCAAACGGACACGATTCGGGTGCATGCAGCCGTTCCACAGAGCAGCATGCGCATGATCAAACCCGGCATGACCGTTGACGTGGTTGTACCCGAACTCGGCGAACGTGCCTTCGCGGCAAAGGTGATGCGCAACGCGGGCGCTTTCGATGCGGCCACGCGAACGATGGTGGTCGAAATGCATATTCCAAATCGCGACGGGCCGCTGTTGCCAGGCATGTACGCACAGGCGAAGGTGAGCCTTGTCAATGCCGAGCCCAATTTGCAGATTCCGATCAATGCGCTGATGATCGGGGGAGACGGCACTCGCGTCGCGGTTGTGGATACCAGCGGTGTAATCCACATAAAGCCGGTCAAGCTCGGTAGAGACTTTGGCAAGGAGGTGGAAATCCTGACCGGCCTGGCGGACAACGACCGCGTAATCAACAATCCGCGCGACCACCTCCTCGAAGGCATGAAGGTACGCGCAACGGAAATGCAGGTTCATGGGGAGAAGAAAGCACCGGCACCGCCGACGGCTGCTCCCGCTACCGAAAAATCCAAATCCTGACCCGCCGTGATGGGAACGCGCCGTGTAGCTGCGATCGCTTTTGCAATGCTCGTTACGGGTTGCACGCACGTCGGCCCCGACTACGTACGTCCGAAAGCCACATTTCCACCCGCGTTCATTGAGCCCGGGCCGTGGAAGGAGGCCACGCCGAGCGATGAATCCATTCGCGGAAAATGGTGGGAAATTTATGCCGATCCGGTACTCAACAGGCTGGAAGAGCAAGCCAGGTCGTCTAGCCCTCGCGTGCAAGCAGCCGCGGCGAGAGTGGCGCAGGCTCGCGCCGTGCTGGGTTTCAACCAGGCAGGGGCTTATCCCACGCTCGATTTTTCTCCAGACGCGTCGCGTTATCGCGTATCGGGCAATCGTCCCGACCAGCCT
>DATMZQ010000432.1:0-10847 GCA_035573615.1 Burkholderiales bacterium
GCTGTCACACCAGATCGGCGCTTTTCTCGGCGCATGGCTGGGAGGCCTCGCGGTCGTCAATCTTGGCGACTACACGGTTATGTGGTATCTCGATGCGGGACTGGCGGCGCTCGCCGCGCTTGTGAATGTGCCGATCCGTGAAGCGGTCATCGTACCGAAGCTGCAGCCCGTCTGAACCTTTACGCTTTCGGCGAATCGCGTAACATGCCCGCTGGTCTTTGAGGCGGACGCAATTCGACACGACGTATGGCAGAACAGGGCAATTGGGCTTTTCCAAAAGAAGTGCAACCGCGGCAGGACGAACTCCGTTTCGAGCTTGATCCCGTGCTCGATGCCGTGGTTCAGCTGCGCTCGGAAGTCCCCGACGATGCGTTTACAGCGACCATTCTGGGGACCGAACGGGCGGGCAACGGTATCGTCATCGGTGATGATGGCCTCGTGTTGACAATCGGTTATCTGATCACCGAAGCGCGAAGCCTTTGGCTTACGACCAATGCAGGCATTGCAGTGGCGGGCCACGCGCTTGCATACGACCAGGTCACCGGATTTGGATTGGTGCAGCCGCTCGGACGCCTGAAGGCATCCCCGCTTCGTCGTGGCAGTACCAGCGCTTGTGCCATCGGCGACAGCGTGATCGTAATCAGTCACGGCGGGCCCGCGCACGCGCTAAAAGCAAAAATCATTGCGCGGCGCGAGTTTTCCGGCTATTGGGAATACCTGCTCGATGAAGCACTGTTCACCGCCCCGGCTCATCCGCAATGGGGCGGCGCGGCGGTCGTGGACATGGATGGGCGGTTGCTTGGCATCGGGTCCTTGCTGGTGGAGGAGGCCTACGAGGGCAAGCAGGCACAAGGAAACATGATCGTGCCGATCGATCTGTTGGAACCGATCCTGGATGACATGACCAAACTCGGGCGCCCGGCACGTGCGCCGCGTCCCTGGCTGGGAATGTATGCAGCGGAAACGGACGGCCATATCATTGTGGGCGGATTGGCCACTGATGGTCCCGCGGATCGCGCCGGCATTCGTCAAGGCGATCTGGTGCTGGAAGTCGCTGGCCAGCGCGTTGCGTCGCTTGCCGACCTGTTCCGCAAGGTCTGGGGTCTCGGTCCTGCCGGTACGGAAATTCCCATGACCTTGGCTCGCGAAGGCTCGCAGCTCAGCGTGCGACTGCAGTCGATCGATCGCAACGACATGCTGAAAAAACCTCTGCTGCACTAGCTAAAAACCGAACCGCGCAGGCAACCACAGCGAAAATGCTGGTACGAATACCAGCGCCAGCAGCGCAAGGAACAGCACGGCCAGATACTTCATCATCGGCCGGATCACCTGATGGATCTCGGTCCCGGTAATCGAGCATGTGGCGAAAAGGCCCAAGCCGACCGGCGGGGAAAACAACCCGAATCCCATCGCGACCACCATGACCGTGCCGAAGTGCAGCGGCGATACACCCAGTTGCAGCGCAATCGGCGTTAGCAGCGGCCCAAAGATGATCAATGCCGGGGCCCCCTCCAGAATGGCCCCGAAGCAGATCATCAGCAACGTCGATGCCAGTACGAACCCATTGGCACCAAAGCGGTGACCAAGGTCCATCATGAAGCCCGACAGTTGCTGCGGAATCTGCTGGATTGTCAGCGCGAAGGACACGCTGGAAGCGGCAGCAACAATGAACAGGATGCTGCCTGCCATTGAGGCCGAACGCATGAACAATAGCAGCACGCTGCGCACGCTGAGTTCCCGGAACGCGGCCGCACCGACGAATAGCGCATAGATGACCGCAAAGGCGGACACTTCGGTCGAAGTCGCGATGCCGGACGTAACGCCCTTTCCGATCATCGCGATCATCACCAAGCCGACCAACGCCCCCCCGACCAGGGGCACGATGTTTCGGCGCTGTTCGAAGGCCGCATCGGGATCGATGCGCGAGCCGAACGCAAAGGCCACGAGCGCCAGCGACAATGCCATGAACGCAGCGGGCACCAGGCCGGCAACGAATAGTCCGCCGATGGAAATGTTCGCTACGAAGCCCATGATGATCATGTTGATGCATGGCGGAATGGTTTCCGCCATGACCGCCGAGGCAGCCAGCAGTCCGGCAGCATCGTTCGGATCCTGCCGGGTGCGGCGCACGGCGGGCATGATGATGCCGCCAACTGCCGCGACATCAGCGAGCTTCGACCCGGAGACACCGGAAAAAAAAGCGGTCGCGGTAATGATGATCAGGCTCAACCCGCCGCGCACACGCCCCATCATGCGCAACAGCAGTTCGATCAGCCTCGACGACATGCCGTTCGCTTCCATCAGCAGGCCCGCCAGCACAAAAAACGGGATCGCAAGCAATACGAAATGATCCATGCCGGACAGCACTTGCTGTGAATACACCAACATGGGCAGCGATGGGTCCGCCAGAAAATACAGCAGCGCGGAGAATGCCAAAGCAAAGGCAATCGGCAGGCCGGCCACAATGCTGAGCACGAAACCGGTTGCCAATAGCATCAAGGGTGTAACCGCCTGTGCAGGCATGGCAGTGTTCCATATCCAGACCAGCGCGGCGATCATCGCTGCCACGGCCAGCGTGCCCCACACGCCTTTTCGCGGACCCGCCAGCGCCGCAGCTATTCCAAACACCAGCATCAGCGCGCTGCCAATGACTATTGGACCGACATAGATCCATTGCGGCAGGCCAATCGGTGTAGTCTGACCGCTCGAATCGAGTACTAGCGAGCACGACGATGCGAACAGCGCAATGGCCACCACAACGATGATCCAGTGACACAGCTGCACCAGCAAAGGACGCCACGAAGCGGGAAACAGGGCGCGAAAACTATCGATGCCAATGTGCTGCGCGCGTGCCAGCGTCGTCGCTGCCCCCAGAAAGACTTGCATGCCCATCAGTGCACGTGCGATTTCTTCCGCCCAATCCACCGGATCATGCAAAAAATAGCGCCATACAACCGAACACAGCACCACCAGAACATCGCTGGCAAGCACGAAGGCCGCCATGATTTCCGTTGTGACCAGCAGTCGATCCAGGAAGCGGTGTACGCCGCGGACATGGGTAAACTGGGAAGCATAAGCGCCCGGCTGTTTCATGCTTCGCGTATGGCTGCGCTGTTATCGCGCCGCGGCGATCGCCTTGAACAACGGTTTTGTCTCAGGGTACTGCTCGGCAAATGCGGGCCAGAGTCGCGTTTCCATCTCCGTGCGCAACGCTGAACGTTCATCTTTTGCCATGGCATGGAAGCTCAAGCCGAGCTTCGCAAGTTTGTCGAACGCCGATCGTCCTTTTTCCCCAGCCACGGCGCGTTGGTACAGGCTGGCTTCCTGCGCAGCCCGCAGAAATGCCGGCCGGATGTCCGCCGGGATCTTATCGAATCCCCGCTTGCCGATGACTGCAATCATTGGCGGGAACAAGTGCTCGGTCAGAAAGCAATGCCTTGTCACCTCATAGAGTTTGGTCGCCAACACGGTGGAAGCATCATGTTCGAAACCCTCGACCACGCCAGTCTGCACGGCGGTATAGAGTTCGTTGAACGGGATGGGCGTTGGCACCGCGCCCATGAGTTTGAAGGTATCGATGAAGGCACTTGTCGGCAAGACGCGCAGCTTTACGCCCTTTAGCGCAGCTCTCGACGTGATCGGTGCTTTGGTATAGACACTGCGCGCCGCAAAATGGGACCCCCATCCGAGCACGATGCAAGCGGTGCGCTTTTGCAGCAGCTCCTCGAGGTTGCCACCGACGCCGCCGTCCAGCGCCCTAGCCATATGTGCGTAACTGTCAAAGATGTAGCCTAGGTCAAGCATGCCGAATTCCGGTGCTACCGTGGCCCAGATGGACGAACCTGTCAGCATGATGTCGATGGAGCCGACTTTGACTTGTTGTACAACGTCGGCTTCCTTGCCGAGCTGGCTGTTTGGAAAAAAATCCGGCGCGATGCGCGAACCTGTGCCAGCCCTCAAATTGTCAGCGAAGCGTTGGAACCAGATGTAATGCGCGGAATTCTCGTCCGCTGTCAAAGATGAGGAGATACGCAATGGCACTGATGCTTGCGCTTTAGCAGCAATTGGAATGCCAGCCGAAAACAGCGCGGCTGATGCAGTACCGGCGGCCAGGAAACGGCGACGCGAACCCGATGTGGTCATTATTTTCCCCCCCGGAATATGCTTGCGATCAGGCGCCCACCGAGGCTCTGACCGGAGAACGCCTGCTCCTGACCAGCAGCATCAGAGCGATTGCCATGTTCACCAGATTCCACGCGATTCCATTCAAGAACGCCATTCTGTACGATCCGGTTACGTCGAAAATTATGCCGGACATCCAGCCGCCCAATGCCATGCCGACCATCGTTGCGGTAAGTACGATGCCGATGCGCGTACCAGCCTCCTTCGGCGAGAAATACTCCCGGATGATCATCGCGTAGGAAGGCACGATGCCGCCCTGGAATAGCCCGAACAAAGCGGAGATCACGTATAGCGAAGCCAGTCCGTCGAAAGGCAGGAACAGGAACAGTGCGAAGCATTGCATGGTCGATCCGATCAGTAACGTTCGCAGCCCGCCAATGCGGTCGGAGACCATGCCGAACACGAGGCGACTGACAATCCCGCATCCCAGCAGTAGCGACAGCATTTGCGCTCCCCGAGCCGCACCGTAACCGAGGTCCCCACAGTACGCTACCAAATGGACCTGCGGCATAGACATCGCGACGCAACAGCATACGCCGGCGACGATAAGCAGAGTCTGTAGACTTTGAGGCGATAACCCCAACGGGCGGCTTCGATTTGCATGGTCGGAAGTCGCCGGGGTGACAGGCTCATCGGTGGACGGTACCGGCTTGCGTAAGGCAAGCACCAGCGGAAACATGGTTGCGGCACAAAAGATCGCGATGCCAAGGAATGTCGGTCGCCAGCCGTTGCTTTCGATGAAGTGCTGGACGATTGGAGGCCATAGTGTGCCTGCAAGATAGTTGCCACTGGCGATGATGGACACTGCGATACCGCGGCGCCGCTCGAACCAATGGGATGTATCTGCCAGCAGTGGCGAGAAGGTCGCAGAACTGCCGAAACCGATCAGCAGGCCATGCGCAAGCGCGTATTGCCAGAGTGTCGAAGCCGAGGCCGCAGCGGCGTAACCGAAGATCAGACACACGATGCCGACCATCACCGGTGGAACGATGCCCCGCCGGTCTGTCATGCGACCCAGAACAATTCCGCCAGCGCCGAATCCAAGCATGGTCAGCGTGTACGCCAGCGAAGCATCCCCGCGCGCGACCCCGAATTCGGCCTGTACGGCTGGCAATGCCACGATGACAGACCACATTCCGACGCCGCCGATCGTGGACAGCAACAATGCCAGTACAAGGCGCGTCCATGCGTATGAAGTGTCCACTCCACCGCGCGCGACCTGCCTGTTGTTTCTTTTGTTTTCCACCGCGCTGGATTGTGCCTCAATCTTCAAACATGTGATTCACATTACTCCGCAAGCTCTCCAACACTACGTTACAAATTTGCTTCAACCGCTGATGGATTATTTGCGTTATCAACAATGTGATGCATTCAAGCCAGGAAAGGTACGGGTAATCTTATGAAGAAACTGTCAACTGCCATTGCCTGCGGGCTCATGCTGGCGCAACTGAACGCTTTCGCGTTTGAGGCCGTCGCCAGGGTAGTCGCGGTATCGCCGATTATGCAGCAGGTAAATCAACCGTCGCAGCAATGCTGGACGGAAACGCAACCGGTGACGCAGGCGGCGCCACAGCAGCACAATTATGTTGGCGCAATCGTCGGCGGTGTTGCCGGCGGCTTGCTGGGCGCCCAGGTGGGTCGCGGCAACGGTCGAGTCGCCGGCGCAGCGGTCGGGGCCGGAGTCGGCGCCGTGGCCGGAGACGCTGTGGCAAATAGCTCCAATGGCACGGTTACGACCATGACGCCAGTGCAGCGCTGCCGGCAGGTGGAGAAGGTCCAGTCCGTAACCACGGGTTATATGGTGACCTACGAGTACGACGGACAACGCTTTTCTACGCGGCTACCCTATAACCCCGGCAACCAGCTTCGGGTAAATGTGGCCGTCACGCCGCACCAGTAAGGTCCGTTCGAATACCAGACAACAAGAAACTGGTTTTTGGCTCTTCCGGGCCTGAACGGCGACTTCTGGTAGCATCGCCGCTCGCGAACCGGAGGGGGAAACAATGAAGCTCGAAGGATCGGTGTGCATTGTCACCGGCTCGGCCACCGGTACCGGAGCGGCCTGCGCGATTCACCTGGCCAAGAAAGGATGTCGCGTTGTCGTCAACTACACCAAAAGCGAAAAAGAGGCGGTGCAAACGCTTGACTCCTGCAAGGCGGCCGGAACGGATGCCATCATGGTCAAGGCAGACGTTGCGGCCGACATGGACTGTCGCGCGCTCGCGAAAGCGGCCCTCGACAAGTGGGGACGTATCGATGCACTGATCAATAACGCGGGCATTACCAAGTTCGCTGCTGCAGCAGATCTCGATGGCCTGGATGCTGGCGACTTCCAACGGCTCTACGCGGTGAACGTGATTGGGCCCTACCAGATGATTCGCGCTTGCGCGCCCGTAATGAAGCGCCAGGGTAAAGGCGCGGTCGTGAACATCTCTTCCATATCGGGCGTCATGGGAATAGGTTCATCTACTGCCTACGTTGCGTCCAAGGGCGCACTCAATGCAATGACTTTGGCACTCGCGCGTTCGCTGGCGCCCGAAATACGCGTTAACGCGGTTTGTCCGGGATTGATTGAAACACGTTGGCATCTATCGCGCTTCAGCAAGGAAGACTATGCTAAATTCAAGGCCGGTTATGAAAAAACGGTGCCGCTTGCAAAGGCCGCCAGCCCTGAGGATGTCGCCGAAGTCGCTGTCTGGCTGATCGAAGGGGCGGATCTTGTGACGGGAGAATCCATACTCGTGGACGCCGGACTCCACTTGGGCAAGTTCTAAGCCGAAACCAGAAGCAGCCAACGCAACTATCACCAAGGTGATAGCTACTGACTCGATCGGGGAATTGCGATATTCCGGACCTTTGGCCAATATGAACTCTGGAAGCATGCCTGCTTCCGGGGCCATCGAGATACAGCAAGTTGGCCGCGTTTAGCACCTGCCGGCAGGCAACGGCAGAAAATGACAAGGAGATTTGCATGCGTATATTGATTCCCGCGCTGGCAGCAGCCAGCATCCTGATGATCTCGCTGCCAAGCTATTCGGCAGACGATGTGAAATCAGGTGGCACTTCCACCAAGCCCGCTCGTGCTCTCGATGATGGCGCGGTGAAGTCCGGTGGCGACACCAACAAGCCCGGCCGTGCTGTTGAAGACAATTCGGTCAAGGCAGCTGGCGCCACGAGCAAGCCAGGCCGTGCAGTTGAAGAAGGCACCGTAAAGTCCGGTGGTGATACCACCAAACCGGCTCGCGCTGTCGAAGGCGACAAGAAGGCCGCCAAGAAGAAGAAAAAGAAGAAAGTAGAAACGCAGTAAAACAGTACTGCATCCTTCGCGATCAGTACGAAAAGAAGGCAGGTTACCCTGCCTTCTTTTTTTTGTGGCTGGATATCCGAAGCTAGCAATTAGCTTATAACCCCATCCGCATTTTTGAGCGGGATTTATTTTTTTAACCAGCCAAGGCGCTGCGCCTGCTTGACCGCTTGAGTGCGGTTATCCGCCTCCAGACGCCGGAAGAGATCTTTCAAATGCTGTTTTATCGTGCCTTCCGTGACGCCCAGCACATCGGCAATCTGCTTGTTCGGCATGCCTTCTGCCAGTAGCGGCAGAATTTGCTGTTGCCGCGACGTCAGCGCCGACATCTGGCCGCCTGCCGCAGACCCGGAAGCCGGAATGAACAGCGCCTCCGGCAAATAAACCTCGCCTTGCAAAATGCGACGCAGTGCATCCATCAGTTGTTCACTTTTGGCTAACTTCGGAATGTAGCCCCGCGCGCCGCCGTCTATCAACTGTCGAATGATCCGTGCGTCGTTGACACCGGAAACGATGGCGACCGGCAAATTCGGGTAACGCCGTCGAATGGTGTAAAAGCCTTCCAGCCCATTCATGCCCGGCATTTCCAAATCAAGCAACAGCAGATCGACAGGCCACTCGAGCGCAAGCTTGTCCAGCGCTGATTGAAGATTGCTTGCCTCGAGGGCCACGGCTTGCGCATGCAACAGCTTGAGAAAAAATCCAAGACCTTCGCGAAACAGGGAATGATCATCAGCATGCAGGATTTTCATGTGTGCGTCAGCGCATCGGGTGGTAACTTCAATCGTGCGTTTTCCAACTGCGATTTCCCTGGACTTCTAATTACGGTGCGGCCGGCAGTTCAAAGAAAAATTCGTTGCCGAGTTGCGGGCCCGGTCGGACGCCGACATTTCCCCCCAGTCTGGACAAGATGCGTTGAACGGTGGCAAGTCCGAGGCCGTGGCCGGGTGCGCGCTCCTGGTGCAGGCGCGTGAAGGGAATGAATACGCGCCTGCGTTCGTGTTCCGAAAGCGTCTGCCCATTGTCCCGGACCCAGAAGCGCACTTGCGACCCTTCCGACGCACCACCCAGTTCAACCTGTGCCGGCGAGCCTCCGTATTTCAGCGCATTGCTTACCAGATTCAGCCACACTTCACCGACCCATGGCTCATAGCCCAACGCTGAAGGCCAAGTGTCCGGTAATTTGACTTGAGCTCCCGTACGTGACTGCAGATCGGCGAGTTGGCTCAGTACCTGGACGACCACGCTGTTCATGTCCACGGGATGCATTTCGACGTTCTGTTGCGCAACGGTGGAAAGCAACAGCAACGCATCAACCGCCTCGCCCGTCATTGCGAGCGCACTGGAGGACTTTTGCAACAAATCTCGCTGCTCGGCCGCCAAGCCGTCTGACTTGAATTTCTGGAGAATCTCCAGGAATCGGCAAGCGGCCGCAAGCGGTGTCTTGAGACTATGCGCAATCGTATGTGCATAGGCCTCCAATTCCGCGTTCTTCTGCGCGAGATCATCGCTCTTGGCACGTAGTTCTTTCTGTAGAGTATGTAATTGCAAATGGTGCTGAATCCTGGCCAACAGCTCTTCACGCTGGATCGGCTTGGTGATGTAATCGACGGCACCCAACCTGAAGCCTTGCACCTTGTGCGCAGTATCGTCCAATGCCGTCATGAAAATGACCGGCACACTGGCAGTGCGCGGCTCAATCTTGAGACGCCGGCATACTTCGAAGCCGTCCATCTCCGGCATGGTTACATCGAGCAGTACGAGGTCTGGCATCGACCGTTGGATTTTTTCCAGTGCCTGCGCGCCGCTCCGAGTGAGCATCAGTTCGAACCCCTGTTCCGCGAGAAAGTCCGATATCAGCCGGAGATTCTGCGGCTTGTCGTCGACGATCAACAACGTCGCCTCCCGGCGCTCAGCCGGCAACGTCATCACGGCTTGTTTCAAGGCAATCCTCCAGCATCGCGACCAGCCGCTCTTCCTCGAAGCCCCGTGCCAGCGTGTACAAGCGCTGCGAGAACGACGCGTAACGAGCGTCCTGGTTTTTTAGATCCGATGCCATTTGCTCCACACGCACCAACTTACCCATGCGCGCTAAATCGAGAAGTTGCTCCAATGCGGCGCGGGGCGGCAAAACGGTTTCGCCGTTGTCCTCTTTCGCTGGACCAGCGGCGGGCAGTTCCGCTTCCAGATAACGCCAGTTCAACGCAAGCGAGGCCTGGATGGCATCCAGCAACTCGCTCGTTCGAAAAGGCTTGCGCAAGCACTCGATGAAAGTAACCGGATCGGCTTCCGCACGGTCGAGGTCTGCGCTGCTGGCCGAGGCAGCGACAATGGCAATATGCTCCAGCCCTGGCGTGTTGCGGATCGCACGTGCGGCTTCCATGCCATCCATCCCGGGCATGCGCAAATCCATCACGATCAGATCAGGACGATGTGCGCGAGCACGCGTCAGAGCCTCCTGGCCGCCATCAGCCAGCATCACCTCGAATCCAAGCGGTTCGAGCAGCTGCTTTAACAGGCGACGGTTTTCTTCCTGGTCGTCCACGACCAGGATGGACCGCCGCACGCCACTGTAGCCAACGATGCGTTCGTCAAGTGAAGCTACATCGTGCTGCGTTTGAGCGATGGGAAGCTTTACCGTGAAACGGAACTGACTGCCGCGCCCCAACTGGCTGTCGACTCCAACATCTCCACCCATCAGGCGCGCCAGTTCACGGGTAATGGCAAGTCCGAGCCCGACGCCGGACTCCTGCTTGTGGCCCTCTTCTGCCTGTTCAAATGGCGCAAAAATGCGCGACGTATCTTTCGGCGAAATGCCGGCACCGGTGTCCCTCACGGATACGCGCAGTTCAACACTACCAATTTCCTTTGGTACACACTGCACGCTTAAAGTCACCCCTCCGGAATCGGTGAATTTGATGGCGTTGCCTAACAGATTAAGCAGGATCTGGCGCAAGCGCTTGCCGTCTGCCTCTACCGTGTCCGGAAGTCCAGCCGCGATTTCCAGAAAAAAATCCAGGCCTTTCCGGTGCGCTTCTACACGGACCATTGCGGCGATTTCTTCGAACAGGGCGGCCAGTTGAACCGGAGCCGGATTCAGTTCCAGGTGCCCGGAGCGAATGCGAGACAGATCAAGCAGGTCGTTGATCAGAGAAAGCAGATGCCGGCCACTGCTGGCAATCGTAGCGAGGGCTTCCCGCCGCGACTGGTCCGGCATCGTGCCGCCACCGGCGAGATCGGCGTAGCCGAGAATGGCATGCAGCGGTGTGCGCAGTTCATGGCTCATGTTGGCAAGGAACTGGTCTTTGGAGCGATTCGCAGCCTCCGCTTCAGCGCGGGCAGCCAGCAGGGCCTTGCGCTG
>DATMZQ010000433.1:0-5742 GCA_035573615.1 Burkholderiales bacterium
CCCTGCTCGAACGGGCCCATCGGTTGAACGGCCGCGCCGTGGCGTTGATCAGCGGACGCAATCTGTCCGATCTGGACCGGCTGTTCGGACCGATGCATTTCCCGGCTGCGGGCCAGCACGGCCTGGAACGCCGGGACAGCATGGGACGCATCACACGTGCCACCGACCGGCTCAATCGCATCAGCCGCGCAGCATGCGCACTCGAAGATCAGGCACGCGTGCGCGAAGGGATTCTGGTCGAACATAAGGGACTCAGCCTGGCGCTGCACTATCGGAGCGCTCCCGAATTGCGTGAGTGGGCGGAATTCACCATGCGTGAATTGCTTAACCGTCTCGGCCCCGAGTTCCAGCTGATCGCCGGCAAGATGGTTTATGAAGTGAAGCCCGGCGGGCGCGACAAGGGAACGGCCATTGCCGATTTCATGCTGGAGCCGCCTTTCGTCGGGCGCGTGCCAGTCTTCATCGGCGACGATTCGACCGATGAAGATGGCTTCACCGTGGTCAACCTCGTCGGCGGCCATTCCATCAAAGTAGGCCACGGTACTTCGCTTGCACAGTGGCATCTTTGCGATGCGCACAGCGTGCGGCGTTGGCTGGCGGCCTATACAGAGTTTTTGAATGAGGGAAACTGATCGTGAGCGACCTGAACTTGGCATTGATCGGCAATTGCAACATTGGCGCACTGATCAATGCCCAGGCCGAAATCGTCTGGGGTTGTTTCCCGCGCTTCGATAGCGACGCTTTGTTCTGCAGCTTGCTGCAGGGCAAACATGAACCAGACGAAATAGGCCTCTGGGGCATCGACATCCTGGACCACGCGCGTACTGAACAGCAGTATGTGCCCGATACGCCAATACTGGTTACGACGTTGCACGACAAGCAAGGCGGCGCTGTCGAACTGACGGATTTTGCACCGCGCTTCCAGCAGCACGGCCGCATATTCTGTCCGATGATGCTGGTGCGGCGAGTAAAACGCATCGCCGGCAGCCCACGGCTGCGATTGCGTATGCGTCCTGCGTCGAACTGGGGCGCGCAGCGCGCATCCGTGACTTATGGCAGCAATCATATCCGCTACATCACGTCCGGTGTGGTGCTGCGCCTGACGACGGATGCTTCGATTACTGCGCTGCTGCAGGAGACTCCATTTTTTCTGGATGAGGAAATCACGCTGCTGCTTGGTCCTGACGAAACCGTGCCGGCCGGCGTGCGTGAAGTCGGCCGGCGCTTCGAAGATGAAACCCTCAACTACTGGAATGATTGGGTACGCAATCTGGCCGTGCCATTTGAATGGCAGGAAGCCGTGATTCGAGCCGCGATCAGCCTGAAACTGAATGCGTTCGAGGATACCGGCGCCATCATCGCCGCCATGACGACTTCGATTCCGGAAGCGCTCGACAGCGGCCGCAACTGGGACTATCGCTATTGCTGGCTGCGGGACGCGTATTTCGTCGTCAATGCGCTGAACCGCCTGAGCACGACACAGACCATGGAACGCTATCTCGGCTACATCATCAATGTGGCCGCAGGCGCGCCAAACGGCCGCCTGCAGCCCGTGTACCGGATCGATGGCCATCCTGCCCTGCATGAGGAGACCGTGACGACGCTCAGCGGCTATCGCGGCATGGGACCGGTGCGCCTGGGCAATCTGGCTTACCTGCAAGTCCAGAATGACGTGTACGGCTCGGCCATTCTTGCGGCAACGCACGTGTTCTTCGATCGGCGCATGAACCGCCCCGGCAACGCCGATCTGTTCCGGCGACTCGAACGTCTGGGAGACATTGCGCAGCATGTCTTCAGCGAGCCCGACGCCGGCTTGTGGGAGTTGCGCGGGACGTCGCGGGTGCATACGTTTTCCAGCGTCATGTGCTGGGTGGCCTGCGACCGCCTGGCGCGCATCGCCGCTCAGATCGGGTTGGCGGATCGCGCCCGTCACTGGCGCGCACATGCGGATCGCATGCATCGCGAGATCTGCACGCGCGCCTGGAACGAGAAGCGCGGCATTCTGGGTGCATCATTCGGCGGCGACGGTCTGGACGCCAGCTTGCTGCTGCTGCCGGAATTGCACTTCATCTCAGCCGATGATCCACGGTTCCGGGCGACGATGGCGCAAATTGAAAAGGAACTGAAGCAAGGTGACTTCGTCTTTCGCTATGGTGAGGAGGACGATTTCGGTGTGCCGCAGAACGCTTTTCTGGTGTGCACTTTTTGGTATATCGATGCGCTTGCGGCGACCGGGCGCAAGGACGAGGCACGCGAGTTGTTCAAGACCATGATGGCGCGCCGCAATCCGCATGGACTGCTGTCCGAACACATCGATCCCAAAACCGGCGAGCAATGGGGCAATTTCGTACAGACCTACAGCATGGTCGGACTGATCAACTCGGCAGTGAAACTCAGCTTGCCCTGGGAAGAGGCGTTTTAGCCGGATATTATTGGCGGCGGCAATAAAGTTGCTGGTTGCGCGCTACGGTGCAACAACGTCAGAATCGGCTGATAATCGTCTCCAATCGATCGGCCATCATCGTCCCTTCATGCCCGAAAGCAAACTAGAACAGGCTGTGCAATTCGCGATCGATCATGAAACGCCATGGAGCCGCGAGATCGGGAAGAAATGGGGCATTCATCATGAGGACCCCGCGCCGTGGAACCGCTTGTTTGGTCCCGTGCATGCGCGCGGCCCGGTATCCGGCACGATGCTGCTGGAGGGCAAAACCGCAATTTCCTGGGGAGAACCGGCTCGCGCCGATCTGACGTTCAGCATCGCCAAAACCTATCTCGCCCTTATCGCAGGAATTGCATACGATCGCGGGCTGTTGCCGGATGTCGACGAACCAGTCCGGGCGCGCGTCGCGGGAGCGGGATTCGATGAGGGCCGCAACGCCCAGGTGACATGGGCTCATCTGCTGCAACAAACCAGCGAATGGCAGGGTGCATGCTTCGATATTCCGGATCAGGTCGATCGGTACCGGGTACTGCAGTTTCAAGGCGGCACGCCGCAGGGGAAAAAAGGAGACCCGCGGCCGCTGCAGAAGCCGGGCTCATTCTGGGAATACAACGACGTGCGCATCAATCAGTTGTCGCTCGCGTTGCTGCACCTGTTCCGGCGTCCGCTGCCGGAAGTGTTCCACGAGGCGATCACGCAGCCCATCGGCGCCAGCGATGCATGGCGCTGGGTGGGGTACGATAATTCGTGGATCGAACTCGATGGCAAGCGCGTGCAATCGGTTCCCGGTGGCACGCACTGGGGCGGCGGCGTCTCCATCGGCAGCCTGGATCAGGCGCGCATTGGGCAGTTGCTGCTCGATGATGGAATGGCCAACGGTGAACGGATTGTTTCGGCAGAGTGGATCCAGCGCATGCGCGCGCCGTGCGAAATCGCACCGTTCTACGGGTATCTGGTCTGGCTCAATCACGCGCGGCGCATATTTCCAAGCGTGCCGGCATCGAGCTACTTTGCAATTGGCGCCGGCGCCTCCTTCACCTGGATAGAACCGCAGCGCCGCATGGTGCTGGTGGTGCGCTGGATCAATGCGGATCACGCCGATGAATTCTTCGGCCGCATCTTGCAGTCGCTGGATGCTTGAGAACTATTCGGCACCATGCCCGTTTGCCAGGCAGCTGTCATCGTCTTTGAATGAAATAGAATACGTTACCTCGCGGCTGTACAAAGCCGGTTGAAACGACAGGAGCATTCCATGGGATCGCGTGTACCGTTGATCGAGCCGGTGGTGACTCTCGACCTGGATAACTGGCGCCCGCAAATAGCGCCGGAACTCAGCGAGCATTTGGCGATGTCTCTGGAGAAAGGCAAAGTAGTATGCCTGCCGAATATGCGATTTCAGGTGTCGGCGGCAGAGCAGAAATTTTTGTCTCCGGTCTGGCTCAGCGGCAAACGCAAGAACATCAGCCTGGAAGGCGATAGCGTAAAGGGCGCAAACGGTTCCCCCGAAGCAATGTCGGCCCTGGCGGCCATGATCCGGCGTTACTCGGAACAGGCCACCGATCTGGTCACGCGGCTGTTTCCGAAGTACCGCGAATATCTGAAGCAGGCGAGGACCAGCTTTCGGCCTGGCGTCGTGAACGACACACCGTCTTCATGGCGCAAGGATGATTCGCGCTTGCACGTCGACGCGTTTCCGTCCCGCCCGAACCATGGCAGAAGAATTCTGCGCGTATTCACGAACGTCAACAATCAGGGCGTGGCGCGCGTGTGGCGCGTGGGCGAACCATTCGAAACGGCCGCGCGGCATTTCATGCCGACCATTCCCGGCCAATTGCCAGGGTCAGCAAGGTTGCTTCATGCATTAAGAATCACCAAAGCTGCACGCAGCAGGTACGATCACATCATGCTGCATTTGCATGACGGCATGAAAGCGGATCTGGATTACCAGAAGAATTCGCCGCAACAGGAAGTGCATTTTGAACCGGGGACCACCTGGGTCTGTTTCTCCGACCAGGTCCTGCATGCCGCAATGTCGGGACAATACATGTTCGAGCAGACTATCCATTTGCCGATTGCGGCCCAGTATCATCCGGAATTGTCTCCGCTCAGTACCCTGGAAAAAATCACGAACCGCATGCTCGTTGAGCGCGATTCACTGGCCGAAGTCCGCTAGCAAAAGATCAGACCTGTCTCTCAGCACCTGCCGTCTCCCACTGATCCATCCGAAACGACAATAGCTGCGGCGGAATGATCAACATGCAACCCTGGGACATCAGCCTTTTCAGCATTTTCCATGTGCTGCTCGCGGGGACGGTATCGACCCACATCGTGCTGACCAAGCCGGATGTACGCGCCGCCATTGGCTGGGCAGGTCTGGTGTGGCTTGCACCGGTCGTCGGCTCTGCCCTCTACGCATTATTCGGCATAAACCGGATTCGTCGTGAAGCGGGTCGCATGCGCCGTGGACGCGTTTTCTTCTGGATACAGGAGCCGCGACCTTTCGCGCTCCTGCCCTACGAAGTCACTTTGCCGCAGGCCGTTCCGCAAGAATCCCGGCCGCTTGCCACCCTGGTCGGAGCCATTACCAAGTCGCCGCTGGTCCCGGGCAACGCGGTTGATACCCTGGTCAATGGTGACGAGGCGTATCCGGCCATGCTCGATGCAATCGACAACGCGCAGTCCAGCGTCGCACTGGCGACCTATATTTTCGACCGCGGTCTGGTCGCCGACAAATTCATCGATGCATTGGAACGCGCGATGCGGCGAGGCGTTGCCGTGCGAGTGTTAGTCGATGGCGTTGGTGCCCGCTACAGCCATCCACAGATTGTTCCGGAACTGCGCAAGCATGGCATTACGGCAGCGCGCTTTCTCGCTCCCGCCATTCCGTGGCGCCATCCGTATTTCAATTTACGAAATCATCGCAAGCTTATGGTTGTGGATGGGGCCGTTGGCTTTTGCGGGGGAATGAATATTCGCGATCGCTGCCTGCTGGCCCTGAAGACCAAGGATAAGGAGCAGGACATTCATTTCCGGATCAGGGGCCCTGTGGTAAGCCAGTTGATGACCGCGCTGGCGTTCGACTGGCACTTCGTCACCAAGGAGCAACTCGCCGGGCCGGCATGGTTTCCGGTTGTGCCGCCGGTCGGTTCTGTGCTCGCGCGCGGCATCGCCGATGGCCCCGATGAAGATTTCGAAGCGTTGCCGCTAACCATGCTGGGCGCCCTGTCCCAGGCAACGCGCTCGATTCGCATCGTGACGCCCTACTTCCTGCCTGATCCGACGCTGATCGATGCACTGCG
>DATMZQ010000434.1:0-9993 GCA_035573615.1 Burkholderiales bacterium
CCGAATTTCAAATACGCTTGCTGAGGGTCCATGCCGCCCAGGATCGCGCTTCGCACTTTGTTCTCGGTCAGCAGAACTTCCTCTGTTTTGGCTACCACTTGTTCGGCAATTTTGCCGGGAATGATCACGACGCCATCGCGGTCGGCGAGCAGCCAGTCTCCGGTGCACACTGTGACGTTGCCGATGGTAACCGGCTCACCAAAGCGGTCCGGCACCCAGCGGCCCACGATATCAGCGGGCGTGTTGAAGCTGCAGAAGACCGGGAAGCCCAATTGCAGAATAAAATCCGTATCGCGGCAACCGCCATCAACCACATAGCCGAGCACCCCTTTATGGTGCAGCGTCTCCGCAGATAGTTCACCCATGAGTGCGACCATGTGCGTATTCGGCTGGCATACCATTACCTTGCCGGATGGCGCCCGGGAGAGCAGTCCCGTCCACTGGACCAATGTGTCATGCGCGTCGCGCGTCTGATCGATATAACCGCTCACCGTATAAATCTCGCCCGCGAGTTTCTTTGCGGGATCAAGCGGCTTGATGGTATGCGGCAACACGCATTGGGCGTGCCCCATTGCGCGCAAAACATCGTGTACTGCCGCGGCGTAGCATTTTTCGAGTCTTTTCGTAAGTTCCATGTCTGGTCTTTCCTGAGCGGCATGCAATCTTCAGGCTACTGTGGCCGGTGTTAACCCCAGCATAGGTGCGCCGATTCAGTAACGCAAGGCGGGCCGCAACCTGACTCGTGAAGCCGGTTGCGGCATGATGCGGTAGCATGTGTTTCGCGCTCCGGATCGTGCCTTTTTCGCAATTTCATCAGGCAGATTCGAGGTTTTTTTATTGTTGTCAAAAGGGCACAATGCGTCATTGTCGATCCATTTTCAGCGTAATCAACCGGCTGAGCTGTCCCGCGATTGCGGGATCTGCACAGGGCGCTGCGATGGACGATAGCCATTAAAGATTATGCCCGCTCAATTTCAAGATCCGGAATCAGGTTCCGATACGTCCCAGCTGACCCCGTTCGACAGCCTTCTGGCGCAGTGTCGTGACTTGGTCTGCGAGCGCCTGAGCCTCGCACTGGCGGGCATGCTCGACAAGGCCGAAGAGACTCTTTCGGCTCTTGCAAATGAAACGCGGGATGTGCCTTCAAAAAAACTGTATGCGCAAACCAGGGACAAGGCCCTCGCCCAACGCGAGCCGATCGAAAAACAGTTCCGGACGCGCTACTTACGGGAATTCCAGCAACGCAGCAATCGCGTAAAAAGGATAGGCGACAGTTTTGCGGAAATAGATCTGTCATCGCTGGAGCTGGAGCTGATTGGCAAGGAAGACCTCGACGAGTCGCTCAAATTCAATGCAATGGCCGCCAGGCTGCGGCAGTACTGCGACGAGGAACTGATCGCACTCGATCAACGGGTAGGCGTCCTTTTGGGCGATGCCAGTCTGCAGACGGAAGACAATCCCTTTACGCCGCAGGCGATTTGCGATGCGTACAAGCATACGTGCCGCCAAATCGATCCCAACGTTGACGTACGCATGGTGCTGCTAAGGTTGTTCGATGACCATGTTGCCGATGAGATCCGAGCCATTTACAAAGCCGTGAATGCCTTGCTCGTACAGAATTCGATCTTGCCTGTTATACGCCTGTCGGCGAAGAAGGAAGCCGGCAAGCCAGCGCCCAGTTCACGACCTGCAGCCGACTTGGCGAAAACGACATCGCCAGCCACCGAGGCGCCTAAAGCAAATGCACCGGTCGCTGAAGCGGCCAAGCCCATCTTGCCGGCCGAACCAAGAGCCGCCGATGGTGAACAGGACCTTTTTTCAATACTGAAAAACTTGCGTGCCGCTAGCATGACCGCGATGCCTGCATCCGCCGCTGGCGGGGCGGCCGGCTATGGCCACGGCACCGGCGTAGTTCCCGGCCACGGCACGGGCGGCCCCGGCCATGCTGTCGCCGCCGGTGGAGCAGCAGGCCAATCGGGGTCAATGCCAGTAGGCGTGAACCAGACGGTGCTGCAAGGTGCGGAACTGATGGGCTTACTCACGCGCATCCAGCTTGGTGACGCGACCGCAACGCCCGGAAACCTTCTGCCAATGGCGCATGCCGGTTCTGGCGGCATGGGCATGGAAAATGTGCTGCGCGAATTGAAAAACACCAGCGTGGGCACCGGCATGAATCAGCTCGACATGCTCACGCTGGACATCATGTCCCTGGTGTTCGATCAGCTGTTCGATGATCCGAAAGTTCCGGTTGGCGTAAAGGGACTCATAGGCCGGCTGCAGATTCCGATGCTGAAAGTCGCGATTGCCGACAAGACATTCTTTTCCAGAAAAACCCATCCGGCACGGCAACTGCTCGATACGCTGGGCGACATTTCGTTGCGCCTGCCTGCGGACTTCAACACATCAAGTCCGCTGTTCGGCAATATGGAAATCATTCTGCAGGAGCTAATCGATAGCTTCGAAAGCAACATGGATGTCTTCGATGTCGCGCGCAAACGGGTCGAGACGCTTATTGCGGAAGAAGACCAGCGGGTACAGAAAGAAACACAGTCAGCGGCCAGCCGCATCGAGCAAAACGAAAGGCTTGGTCTCGCCAAAACGGTAGCGCAAGCTGAAATCAAGGCTCGTGTGCGCACCGCCAACGTGCCGATCGAGGTACTGGAGTTTCTGATCGAACAGTGGGTTCAGGTATTGCTCGTCGTGCATGTTGTTGACGGCGAGGATAGTGAAACCTGGAAGACAGCGCTGGAAACCATGGATCTGCTCATCTGGAGCGTGGAGCCGAAGCAAACGGTTGACGAGCGGCGCGAACTTGCAGTGATAGTACCCGAAGTACTCCAGCGTATCTCGTCCGGACTTCGCAAAGTTGATATCGAGGACGCGGTGCGCAAGGCATTCTTTGCGGACTTGATGGCGCTTCACACCGGAATAATCGGCAAGCCCGATGTGGAACAAAAACCGCCCGCGCAGCAGGTAAGCGCTGTGACGGAACGCGCGATCGCGGATGCGGGAATCCCGGTCGGATCCGCAGCTGTGGATTCCACAGCAGCCGCACTGTCGCAATCTCCTGCGCCAGAAACTGTATCCGAAGCGACGACGGCATTGCCGCCGCTCGAGCAACCGGCATCCGTGCCGCCGGCGCAAATGGCGGCAACCCCCGCGCCGCACGCGGAGCCGGTTGTTGCGATACAAACGGCGGAAACCGCGCCGCCGTCTGCGCCCGATGCTGTGCCAGAAGTCACGAAGGAAGCGGCGACACCGCAACCGGCTGCGGAAGTTTCGTTTGATACACTTGCCGCAGCGGACGTGAAGCCGGATTCACCGCTTGCTGCACCAACGGGAACTTTGCCGGATCTGGAATTTATTCCCGTGCCCCTGATACCGGCGCCGAGCGCGGACGTTGCGGCAATTCCCGTTGCGCAATCCGCTACGATGCCTGGCCTCGATTTCGCGGTCCCGGCAGCCACCCAGGCGCCAGAGGCTGCGCCCGAATCTGTTTCGTCTGCCACGGGTAAATCGGCTTTCGTACCCGATCTGGAATTTATTTTGGCGCCCGTTGCAAATGCGGCGCCCACCGGTCAGCCGACTCCATTGAGCCTGGACATAGATCTTACCGATCTAACCGAGGGTGCGGCTGCATCCGGGATTGCGCTCCCGCCCTTGCCGGAACTGAACCTGGTTGCACAAGCGATCTCAGCCCAACCCGAACCAACCGAGCCATCCGCTTTATTTGCCGCCCCGGCCACATCGTCTGGCACCGCTGCAGTAGAGAACGCGAAAGCGTTTACATCATCCGCGCCAAAACCAATAGATGACGCTTTGCTTAGCCCGGGAGGGCAAACGAGCAAGCCGGCAACAAGTTCTGCCGCTGCGCCGGGTGCACAGCCTGCGGCCAAATCGCCAGCCGCACCGGTGTCACCGGCTGCTGGACCTACCGGCGGCCCGGGCGTGGTGCTGCCTTCAGCGGCAAAACCGGGGTTTTCACCGATAGCGCCGGCTAATGCTGCACCGAGTGTGAAACCGATGGCCGCCACCCCGGCTAATGCTGCACCGAGCGCAAAGCCGATGACCGTCCCGGCAACCGCTGCATCGGGCTTGAAACCGATGGCCGCCCCGGCTAACACAGCACCAGGCGTGAAACCGATGACCGTGCCGCTCTCTCAAACGCCACGCGCTCCCACTGCATCTCCAACAGTTCCCGCGCGGCCTGCGCCCGCGGCAGCGCCCGCGAGGCCAGCTGTTCCACAATCGCCGGCCACTGCCAAGCCCGGTGCGCCGCCCCAGCGTCCGCAACCGATGCGTCCGGGCGCTACGCCGGCAATGAAATCCGCAGTAGCGCCAGCGGCGAGACCGGTATCATCGGCACCATCCGGTGCCGGAACCGCTGCTCGCGCAGGAGCATCCGCAGGCCGGCCGCCCGCTACGCCGCCATCCCGGGACGATTCCAGGCTGGTGGACGCGCTGGACTTCACCGCCAGTATCACCGTCCAGAATCCGTTCGGAGGCGGCAAGGTTCAGGTCGATGATCTCGACTTCACGGTCAAGCCGGCCGCGAGCGCTGCCAGCACAGCCGCCCCCAAAGTGGAAGCAGTTCCTGCGGAACTTCCGGCCAAGCTGAATCTGGGGACGTGGGTCGGAATTCGCGACAAGGATGACAAAACCATGCGCAGGTCCGCGAAATTATCCTTCATCAGCCCGCTCAAAACCCGCTACCTGTTCGTCGACAAACAGGGAAAAACCACGCTCGACTGTTCGCGCGGAGAGCTTGCACGACGATTCAAGCTTGGCGAGATCGTCATCATGGAAAAGGTGCCGGATGTGCCGCTGTTCGATCGCATCACGGAGGGCCTGGTCGGCAAGCTGGGCGGCACCAAACCGCAACGTTGAGGCCGGCAGATACCGGTTCAGTCACAATTCGAGATTGAAACCGGTGCAGATACTTTTTAGCTGTGCCGCGGAGTTGTGCGAAAACTGTAAATCGTAGCGGGGTGATGCAGTGGGACGGGTGCTTCGTGTATTTGTTTGCTTCGCGGTTGTCGGCACTGCTGCCTTATCCGCAGCCGCCGAAGAAGCGGCCAAAGATCACGATCATCACACAGGCCATGCGTTGGGCACGGTTGATTTCGCTGTCAGTTGCTCGGCTCAGGCGCAGACGGAATTCAACCATGCTGTCGCGCTGCTGCATCATATGACCTATCCGCAAGCGCGCCAGGCGTTCGAACGCGTCGCAACGATAGACCCAATGTGCGCGATGGCCCACTGGGGCATCGCGATGACGCTGTTTCAGCCGCTCTGGCCGACGCGCCCGCAGCGCGACAGCTTGCAGCACGGCTGGGAAGAGGTGCTGAGAGCCAAGGCGCTGCAGCCGCCGACCCGGCGCGAAAAACTGTTCGTGGAATCAGCCGAGGCGTTTTTTCTGGATCCAGCATCACCGGATTACTGGCTGCGCATCCGCCGCTGGGAACAGGCCCTGGCAAAAATCCATGCGGCTTCCCCCGATGACTCCGAGGGCGCCGTATTCTACGCGTTGGCTCTTCTGGCGACCGCGCCTTCCAACGTACTCGATCGCAGCCATTCAGACCGGGCCGCCGCAATCCTGCTGCGCGTTTATAAAACCAATCCGGACCACCCGGGCGCCATGCACTATCTGGTACATGCCAATGATGCGCCGGGACGCGAACGCGAGTCGCTGGACATTACGCGCAAGTACGAAGCGCTTGCGCCGCGCAATCCGCACGCACTGCATATGCCAACGCATATCTATACGCGCCTGGGAGATTGGGACGGCGTTATCCGGGGCAACCTGCTGGCCGCGGATGCGGCCCTGGAATTTCCAGCGGGGGATCGCGGCCAATTTGTATGGGATGAGTTTCCGCACGCAATCGAATATCTTATTTACGGTTACCTTCAAAAAGGTGCGGATGCCGCTGCCGTGGCGCAGCTGCAGCGGCTGTGGTCGACGGAACGTCTGGAGCCGAGCTTCAAGACCGCGTTTCATCTGGCGTCCACGCGGGCGCGCTATGCACTGGAGCGGCGCGCGTGGAGCGAGGCCATTTCAATTGCTCCACGGCAACCCGCGAATCTCGATTGGGATCGCTTTGCCTGGCCCGAGGCCATTGGCTGCTTTGCCCGCGGACTGGCCGCGGCGCATGTCGGGAAATTCAATGAAGTGCACGACCAGATGTCGCGCCTTCGTGCGCTGGAGGACGCAACGCGCGCAGCGGGCGAAGAGTTGTTCGCCAGCAATATCCAGGCGCTGCGTCTGGAGCTAAGCGCATGGCAGGCGCACAGCGAAGGAAGGCAGGAGGCCAGCGTAGCGCTGATGATCGAGGCATCCGAACTGGAAGCTTCAACGCCCAAGCATGCCGTTACTCCGGCCCCGACATTTCCCGCCGATGAACTGCTGGGAGACCTGCTCATGGAGCAAGAGCAGGCCGCCGCCGCGCTGACGGCGTACCAGCGCTCGCTAGAACGCTATCCGCGGCGCTTCAACAGCCTGCTGGGCGCTGCCCGGGCGGCGCGAACCATCCCGGATGAAGCACTTGCCCGCAATTTCTATCAGCAGCTTCTTGCGTTGGCCGAAGGCGGAATGCGCTATCCGGCGGTGCTGGAAGCGAACAGCTATCTTGGCCGGAAGCGTTGAACACGGCTATCGAATTTCAATACCAGGGCTCGCATCATGAACACACTCGACGGATGCATCGCGCTGGTGACCGGCGCGGGACGCGGAATCGGCGCTGCAATCGCGCTGCGCTATGCGCGGGCAGGCGCGAGCGTCGCCGTCGCGGACCTGGATGAAGCCACCGCGCAAGCGATCGCGGAACAAGTTCGCGCGCTGGGTCGCGCCGCGGATGCTTTTGCGGTGGATGTGCGTGAACCGGCGCAAAGCCAGGCCATGGTCGCGCGCGTGGCGCAGCGCTTTGGGCGGCTCGATGTGCTGGTCAACAACGCGGGCGTGATCCGTGTGCGCTCGCTCCTCGACACCACGCCGGAGGATTGGGATTTCATCCAGTCAGTCAATGCGCGCGGGCTATTTTTCGCGCTTCAGGCGGGCGCGCGCCAGATGCTTCGGCAATCGCCGCTTGGACCCGGGCGCCCGAGCGGCAAAGTAATCAACATTGCGTCGATCGCCGGGCGCGGAGGCCGGGCGATGCTGGGTGCCTATGCCGCCAGCAAGGCCACTGCGATCAATATCACCCAGACTGCCGCAATGGAATTTGCGCCACACCTGACGGTAAACAGCATTTGCCCCGGGGCGGTTGGAACCGACATGTGGAAACAGATTGACCGCGAGTGGAGCGAGCATGAACAGCGCCCGCTTGGCTCGGTGTGGCAGGAGCGAACAAGGAATATCCCGATGAGGCGCGCGGAAACCCCGGACGATATCACCGGGATGGCGGTATTCCTTGCGAGCGCCGAGGCCGACTACATCACGGGACAGTCGTACAACGTGGATGGCGGGCTGGTTACGAGCTGAAAGCATGACTCCGCCTGATATGCAGGCGCTTGTTGCCCTCGTCAGAGAGGCTTTTTCCAGCGTGATCCTGGAAGACGGCATCGGACTGCGCGAGGCGCAAGGCATAGACGACTACGCGGATGAGCAGACCTGCGCCGCCTATCGCGCGAGCGATGAAAAGCTGGATTGGAGCCGCATACCGATCGATGAATTGAACGCCTGCTATAGCAGCCTCAGTTTCTTCGATGCGAAAGGCATGAGATTTCACTTGCCTGCATTTCTGATCGCGGAACTGAGCGGCGAATATCATCAGGATATGTCGCTGCAGCTGGCTTATCTGAATGATTACTCCATTGCGCAATACGGCCTGCTGTCACCCGCTCAGCGCGCTGCTGTCCGGGCGTACTTGCAGTTCATTCTGCGCGATCCGCGTTATGGGTTTTCGCATCCGGAGGTCAGGCGAGCACTGGACGAGTACTGGACCGATCGGATTTAAATGGGTGAAAAAAGGGAGGAACCACGATGCAACATTTGTCCCGTCGCACATTCATTCGCAATGCCGCGCTGCTCGCGATCGCGCGCACCGTGGCTGGGACCGGCCTTGCAACATCGCTGAACGCACGGTCGCAAACAGGCAAAGCCGGTGAAGACATCAAAGCCCTGTTCTTCGACGTATTCGGAACCCTGGTGGACTGGCGTACGGGCGTGACGCGCGAGTCGCGCACGATCCTGGAGCCGCTCGGCTATAAACTGGACTGGGTTGCATTCGCGGATGCCTGGCGCGCGGAGTATCAGCCCGGAATGGAGGAAATACGCTCGGGAAAATTGCCGTTTTCGAAACTCGATGTTATCCATCGGGGAATGCTGGATCGCATTCGGCCCCGGTTTGGCTTGCAAACCCTCACGGAATCGGTGCTGCATGAATTGAATCTTGTTTGGCATCGCCTGGATGCCTGGCCGGACGTGCCAGCCGCATTGCGGCGCCTGAGAAGACATTTTTTGCTTGCGCCGGTATCGAATGGCAACATCTCACTGATGGTCGATCTTGCGCGCCGGAATGATTTTCGTTGGGATGCAATCCTGGGTGCCGAAATCGCGGGCGACTACAAGCCAAAGCCGCACGTCTATCTGGCGGCAGCGGATGCGCTCGGACTGGCGCCGGCAAACTGCATGATGGTTGCCGCACATAGCGGAGACCTGAAGGCGGCGGGAGGCGCCGGCCTGCATACAGCACATGTAGTGCGTTCCGATGAATTCGGACCCAACACCGGGGAGAGCGCACCCAAAGCGCCGGTTGATTATGCAGTGCGTTCGCTGGATGAGCTTGCTGATGCGTTTTCGATTTGACCGGCGATAACCTTCCGCGGCGCCGTTAACCGCAATGTCCTTTGTCCGCCTGCTTGCTCTGACGTCGCTAGCCATGATTGCCTTCGCGGGCAACTCACTGCTGTGCCGGTTCGCGCTTCGGCAAACCAGCATTGACCCCGCCAGCTTCACGACCGTGCGATTGGTTTCAGGTGCCATAACGCTGTGGCTGGTGGTGCGGTTCAAGCGCCGCAATGACGGTGCCGGTGGGGGTACTTGGCGATCCGCCATGGCTTTGTTTGCGTACGCAGCCGGATTTTCCTTCGCCTATGAAACCCTGACTGCGGCGACCGGCGCGCTGCTGCTTTTCGGGGCCGTTCAGGCGACGATGATCGGACATGCCGTGTGGACCGGGGAAAAGCCGGGCGGGCGGCAACTGCTCGGCGTTGCACTCGCGCTCGCAGGCCTTATTGGTCTTTTGCTGCCTGGCATTTCCGCGCCGCCATTAAACGGCACGTTGTTGATGCTCTGCAGTGGCGCGGCGTGGGGTATTTATTCTTTGCGCGGCAAGGGGACCGGCGATGCCACCACGGTCACATCCGGAAATTTTCTGCGTGCAGCCGCCATCGGGATCGGATTGAGCGTATTGACGCTAAAGCATGCGTCCGTCGATGCGGCTGGCATTGGGTACGCCGTTGCGTCCGGCGCACTGGCGTCCGGAATCGGTTATGCAATCTGGTACACCGCGTTACCGTGGCTTGGAAGTACCACCGCGGCAACCGTCCAGCTCAGTGTTCCGATGATCGCCGCGCTCGGCGGCGTGGTATTGCTCGGTGAGCACGTGACCTTGCGGCTGGCGTTGGCCTCGGTTGCGATTTTGGGTGGAATTGCGGCGGTCACGCTGGCCAGACCCGCGCGCAATCGGTAACTTAGATCCGCTTGCTGTCCGGATGAAAATGCCGGCAACAATAACGGCGTGCTGACAAACCCCTTCAGGAGCAATTTACATGGCACACAACCTCCACCGAACATTCCTGCTGATAGCGCTGCTGCTCGCGTTCGCACAGGAGTCTTTTGCTGTGGACGAGAACAATCCGGGACATTCCGCAGCCTTGGGCCGGGAAGCAGTTGCCGTACTGACCGACTATCTGAAAATCGACACCACCAATCCGCCGGGAAATGAAATCAGGGCTGCGCAATTCTTCAAGGCACTCTTTGACCGCGAAGGCATA
>DATMZQ010000435.1:0-5878 GCA_035573615.1 Burkholderiales bacterium
GCCGGTTTCTCCGAAGACTATCCGCAGGACGAACAGGAGGTCGTTCGTCCTGAAGGCGATGCCTGGCTGCGGTATGGAAACAATCTGCTGCCCATCGGCTTTCAGCCCCGGGATGCGAGTTCGCCGGTGTTTGCCTACCCCTATGCGAAGTCGCGGCAAAGCCTGCTGCAGTTGGCGCAGGTCGATAAGCCACATGCAAGCCATGGCCACAAGATGGAGTTCGTCAATCCCGCTACCGGCGGCCCGGCCATGCCGACCATGGGCGCTTATATACAGTACTTGCCGAGAGGGTTCAGCGGCCGGCCTTACCGCAGCACCGATGGCACCGTGTTTTCGGTGATCGAAGGCGCGGGTCGGGTGGTGGTCGAAGGCGAAACCTTTGCATTTTCGGCTCGCGACACGTTTGTTGTGCCATCGTGGCAGCGTTATACCCTGCACGCCATGGAAGGTTGCATGCTATTCAGCTATTCCGACCGGCCGGTGCAGCGCGCATTGGGTATCTGGCGGGAGCAACAACTGCAGTGACCGGCGACGCTGCCGGTTCTATCAATGCGTTTCCAGACTTAACCTGTTACCAATAAAAAATCATGAATGCATCCGAATTGCTGTTCGAGATTGGCGCCGTGCCATCAGTACCCGTCGTGGGACGCAAGGAGCGTTTTCCGGTCCACCGCATTTACTGCGTCGGGCGCAACTATGCAGCGCATGCGCGCGAAATGGGCAAGGATCCGGACAAGGAACCGCCATTTTTCTTTCTGAAGCCAGCGGATGCGGTGTTGCCGGGCGGCGGCAAAATGCACTACCCGCCGGGCACACAGAATCTGCATCACGAAATCGAGATGGTCGTCGCGCTCCGCGGGGAGGGCCGCAATATTCCAGCCGCCAAGGCGCTCGAACTGGTATTCGGCTATGCGGTGGGGCTTGATATGACTCGTCGCGACCTGCAATTCAAGGCACGCGACATGGGTCGCCCCTGGGATTTTGGCAAGGCTTTCGATGAATCGGCGCCTATCTCGGCCATCCATCCGGTTTCGAGCAACGGTCATCATTCGACCGGAAAGATCTGGTTGAAGGTCAACGATGAAATGCGTCAGGAAGCGGACCTGTCCGAGATGATCTGGAATGTTCCGGACACGATCGCTTTCCTGTCCGAATATTACTTGCTCAAACCAGGCGACCTGATTTTTACCGGCACCCCTGCCGGTGTGGGGGCTGTGAAAAAAGGCGACCGCATGCTGGGTGGCGTCGAGGGACTGGGTGAATTATCCGTGACCGTCGAGTAGCCGGTCGACGATCAGCATGGAAACACCCAGCCCGGGCGATACGTGGCTCGAAGTCGCGCTCAATGGACCGTGGACGCGTAAGCACCAGCCACGGATTCCGGTCACCATTGCCGAAATTGTTGAAGACGGTATTGCCTGCGTCGAAGCCGGAGCCGCCATTGTTCATGCGCATGCCTACGACGAAGCGACCGGACAGCAGACGCAGAACGCGGACGTTTACGCGCGCATCATCGATGGCATTCGCAGCAAGGTTGACGCCATTGTGTATCCGACCATTCCCGCAGCTGGCCTCGGATCGCAGCACATGCAGAACGCGCAGCAGCGTTTTGCACATATCGAAGAACTGGCGCGCCGGGGCTTGATCGAATGGGCGGCGGTTGATCCCGGGTCGACCAATTTTGCGCTGTACGACGATCTTCTGGAAGACAAATCCGGATTCGTCTATTTGAACCCCGAGGAAGACATTCGCCACGGGCTCAAGCTCGCGAGGCGCTTTGGCTTGCATCCAAGTTATGCCATCTACGAGCCCGGGTTCATGCGGCTGGGTGCCAGCCTGCACTGGCGTGAAAGCTGCCCGGCCCCAATTTATCGGCTGATGTTTTCGAGCGGCTACACCTTTGGCTTTCCCCCTGAAGACTACGCGCTCACGGCATACCTGAAATTGCTGGATCAAGTGGCGCCCGGCGCGAAATGGATGCTCGCGGGGTTACAGGTGGACGTTACGCCAATGATCCCGCGTGCGATCGTCGAAGGCGGGCATGTGCGTGTGGGGCTGGAAGATGCGCCCTGGGGCTCGGACAAGATCAATGTGCGATGGGTGGAGGAGGCCGCGCTGCGAATTGAAAACGCTGGAGGAAAACTCGCTACGGCGCAGGAAATCCGCGCCGCCCTCAGCCCGGACGAGTAATGCACGCGGGTGCTCCAAGCAGACTATGCGGTAAGGGTTGCAACATCATGACTGTTTTTGATGGCCTGACCATACTGCTTAGAGTGGCTGCCGGCTAGCAGCCAGGCTATTGAAGCCGCCATATTCCATAACGCAAAAATAGTTTAGGTCGCGCAATTCCTTGGCAGGAAATGCGTCGCGCAACCGTGATATTGAAATCGTCTCTGCTTCGTGCACTGTTGTCGCTCGGTTTCTGGAGCCTGCTGGCAGCGGACGTTGGCGCAGCGGGCAACGCAACTTATCCGCGCCTGATGGGCATGAATATCGGTGCCAAGAACTATCAGGATGCGCGCTATCAGCAAGATCTCTCGCGTCTGGACGTGGTGATCCTCGGCTTCTACAAAGGCTGGCAGCCAGCAGGCTATGCACCTACGCCGTCCGCGGCGATGAGCAAGGTCGTGCAGGAAATCAAGGCACGCCATCCCGGTATTCTGGTCGGTCAATACACGGTAATGAACGAGGTTTACGGCGACCCGGCCGATGTCGCGACAGCCGATCTGCGCGCGAAGCTGGACGCCAACAAATGGTGGCTGCTTAACGCTTCGGGGCGAAAAGTGCAGTGGACCGATCAATATAACGCGTGGGAGACCAACTTCACCGGCTGGGCCGCACCCGATGCAGAAGGCCGGCGCTGGCCAGAGTGGTTGGCCGAGCGCAACTACTCGGTATTTTTTCGGGACGTGCCGGAATTCGATATCGTGTACCTCGACAATATCATGGGCATCGCGCGGGTCCGCGGCAGTTGGAAACAGGACGGCCACGATGCCCGTCCGGACGATGAAGATGTTGAACAAGCGCATCGTGCCGGGCACGTCGCCCATTGGAAACGAATACGCCAGCTTCAGCCTAAAGCGCTGCTGATCGGCAATGCCGATAACGATCTGTCGAACGACCAGTGGCGCAATCAGCTCGATGGTGCTTTTCTGGAAGGCCTGATGGGCGAGCACTGGTCGATCGAAAAGCGCCGTGGATGGGGCAAGATGATGGAGCGCTATCGTGCCGCGTTGGAGAATACGCGCGAACCGAAAATCGTCGGCTTCAACGTATCGGGCGCCCCCGATGACTATCGTTTTTTTCGCTACGCGTATACCTCCTGCCTGCTGGACGACGGTTACTTTTCCTTCACGGACAAATCCAGGGGATTCAGCAGCGTCCCGTGGTTTGATGAGTACGACTACAAGCTCGGCCATGCGCAGTCGGCGCCGCCGCTTGAACCCTGGCATGAAGACATCTGGCGCCGGGATTTTGAGAATGGCGTCGTGCTGCTCAACCCTACCAGCGAGGCCAAAACGGTAACGCTGGAACCGGGGATGCGGCGGCTGGCCGGCAAACAGGATGCAGCCGTTAACGACGGTTCGGCGGTCACGCGCCTGACCTTGCGATCGAAGGATGGCATCGTGCTGCGCCGTTGAACCGCCGTTTCCATCTCTGCCTTTATCCATCATTTCGCGCCGTTGTGGCGCTGCTGATCTTTGCGGCTGCTTGAGCTGACGCAGCGGACTACCATGGTGCGTCGGCTATAATTTGGTCCATTGTTTCAATCACGAGGCAGGCATGACGGCAAAGATTGGCATCACCATGGGCGATCCTTCGGGAATCGGGCCGGAAATTATCGTGAAGACGCTCGCGCAGATGAGTCCTGCAGTGCGCTCGCTTTCCGTGGTCGTTGGCAATCTGGCTATTTTGAAACGCGCCGACAAACTGCTGGGCACCGGCCTGAAGTTCATCAATGGACTGGATGCGAGGAACGGCGAAGTGCCGGTCGCGGACGTCGCTACCAAGGATCAGGACAAAATCGTAGACGGAAAGGTTTCAGCTGCAGGCGGCGAGGCTGCTTATCGTTACGTCGAAGCGGCGGTCAGGCTTGCGCTGGACCACAAGATCGAAGTCATCGTGACTGCACCGCTCAACAAGGCGGCCATGCATTCGGCCGGTCATCATTTCGACGGTCACACCGAGCTGTTGGCTCACCTGACAGGGGCGAAATCTTCTTTCATGCTGCTGGCGAGCGACAAGCTCAATGCGATCCATGTGACAACGCACCAGTCGCTCAAGAATGCCGCCGAACGTCCCACCATCGAAAGAGTGGTTGCCACGATTTGCGCAGGATATGAGCATTTTCGGCAACTGGGCATCGACCATCCCCGCATCGCGGTTGCAGGCCTGAACCCGCATAGCGGGGAAGGCGGCATTTTCGGCCGCGAGGAAATTGAGCGCATCCAGCCCGCAATCGAAATCGCGCGCAAGCAAGGCATCGATGTCAAAGGCCCGATTTCGGGGGACACCGTTTTTTACCGGGCACTCAAAGGCGAGTTCGATCTGGTGGTCGCGCAATACCACGACCAGGGTCACATTCCAACCAAGCTGATTGCGTTCGATGAAACCGTAAACGTCAGCCTCGGCCTGCCGATTCGCCGCACGTCGGTGGACCATGGCACGGCGCACGATATCGCCTGGACCGGCAAGGCGAATAACGTGAATATGCAGTCGGCCATCGCTTACGCGCGCAAAATGGCAGACCACATTGCGGCGTGAAGCCGGGATAGCACCCGCTCCTGGCGTTACCCCTTCGACTTATTAATCTTCCTGATAAGCTGCAAGCCATGGCTATGCTTCTTGCATCGTCTGCAAAACCTGAATGGCAGCGCAGCCCCGGGTTCTGATTGTCGCCGATGACCTGACCGGCGCGATGGACAGTGCCGGGCCCTTTGCGGCGCTCGGTGTCGAGACCTGGGTTGTGGCGATGCCGATGCGCTGCGACCCTGCTTCCCTGAAGTCCGCACGGGTTATCTCCGTTAATACCGAGACAAGGCATCTTCCTGCCACACAGGCGGCCGCTCGCGTGCGCGAGATTGTCCGGCATCTGGACTGCGCCGGTTACGACGTTGTGGTCAAGAAAATAGACTCGACCCTGAGAGGCAATGTCGTGGCCGAAACACTGGCGCTGATGGAAGCCAGCGCCCGGCGCGAGGCGATCGTGGCAGCGGCATTTCCGGCGCAGGGACGCACCGTGCACAACGGCCGCGTGCATGTTGACGGCAAGCCGCTTGCCGAGACGGCGTTCGCGCGGGATGCGCTGTCGCCGCCGCCCCTGATGCCGTTGCAGGACGTGTTCGCCGCCGCCAAAGACGGGCTGCGGGTGAAATCCGCTGGGCCGGCAGACGCATTCGATGGAGCAACAGATATCTGGATAGCGGACAGTGCCAGCGATGCGGATCTTGCGACGATCGTAAAGAAGTTTGTGTCGCGCACGGGCCGCGTGTTGATTGTTGGATCTGCTGGTCTCACGCAGGCTCTTGCATCGGCTTGCTTCGATGAGCAGCCTCGGCCCGTCCGGCTGCATAACATCAGCGGCACGATCGTGTTTGCGGTCGGCTCGCGGGCCGCACGTAGTGCGGAGCAAGTCGAAGCACTGGCCGCAGAAGCGCACACCGGGATTGTGCTTGCACCCAACGGTCGTTTGCTTTCGGGGAAATTGCCCGCAGCGGCAAATATTGTGCTCAAAGCCACGCAAGGCGATGCGGGCAATGAGTCCAATGCCGAGTGTGTCGCCGCCGAACTGGCGAAGCATGCAATTGAAATCGCAAGCCGCACGCAAGCTCAGGCGTTGGTTGCAACCGGTGGCGACACCGCCATCGCGATTCTGGCC
>DATMZQ010000436.1:0-3389 GCA_035573615.1 Burkholderiales bacterium
ACATGCCGATCCAGCGCTTCGGCTCGATGCTGATCTCGAAGGGGCAGTTCAATCAATACATGCACCTCTTGCGTGACAATTTCATGGCTGCCAATCTTTCCAACGTCATGTGTCGCAGCCTGGTCAGCATCGACTGGCAGGGTTATCTCTATGATTGCGACTTCAATCAGATGTTGGGCCTCGCGCTGCCGGAGCAGCTTGTTGACGGCGCGCGTCCCCATCTGCGCGATTTACTGACCAGGGATCTGGCGGGGCGATCCATCCGCGTTGCCGAGCACTGCTACGGCTGTACCGCAGGGCAAGGCAGCAGCTGCGGCGGCGCGCTTCACGACTAAAGCGGTTGCACTTGAAAAAAATTCTGCTGGTGATTGCAGTCGCCGTTTTGGTTATCGCGTTTTTTGCGCTCGATCTGCACCACATTCTCACCCTCGATGGCCTGAAGGCAAGCCGTGAACGCTTTGAAACATTGCGTTCCGCATCGCCGGTCCTGGTCACGCTGGCTTTCTTCGGCTTCTATGTGATCGTCACGGCGTTTACCCTGCCGGGCGCGGCCGTCATGACTCTGGCGGCGGGCGCGTTGTTTGGTTTGTGGTGGGGAACCGTGATTGTTTCTTTTGCATCGAGCGTCGGGGCAACCCTCGCTTTCCTAGGCTCGCGCTACTTGCTGCGCGACACGGTGCAGAAGCGGTTTGGTGACCGTCTCAAAGCCGTCAATGAGGGAATTGCCAAGGAAGGCGCGCTGTACCTGCTGACGTTGCGTCTGGTGCCGCTGTTTCCGTTCTTCCTCGTCAATCTGCTGATGGGGCTGACCTCGATTCCGACTCGCACTTACTATTGGGTTAGCCAGTCTGGAATGCTCGCTGGAACCCTGGTGTATGTGAATGCCGGCACGCAATTGGCGCAAATCGACAGCCTGTCCGGCATCCTTTCACCGGGGCTGCTGTTGTCTTTTGCGCTGCTCGGCGTGTTTCCATGGATCTCCCAGCGCTTCATTAATTATGTGAAACGCCGTCGCGTATACGCACGCTGGCGGCGTCCAGCAAAGTACGACCGCAATCTTGTCGTAATCGGCGCCGGCGCAGCCGGTCTGGTCAGCGCGTATATCGCTGCTGCCGTGAAAGCTAAAGTCACGCTGATTGAAGCACACAAGATGGGCGGCGACTGCCTGAATTACGGCTGCGTGCCCAGCAAGGCACTGATCCGCAGCGCCACACTGGTCCATCAGATACAGCATGGTGAGCGCTATGGATTGGAACAGGCGCAACCGCAGTTCAGTTTCCGCCAGCTCATGGCGCGCGTGCATGCCGTCATCCGTGCCATCGAGCCGCATGACAGCGTGGAACGCTACACGGCGCTCGGCGTGGAAGTGCTGCAAGGCTACGCGCGGATCGTCGATCCGTGGACGGTCGAGGTTGCGCTGAACGGCGGTGGCACGCAGCGCCTGACCACGCGCAGTATTGTCATTGCCGCTGGTGCGCGTCCTCTGGTCCCGCCCATGCCCGGTCTTGACGACGTCGGCTACGTGACGAGCGACACGCTCTGGGACGAATTCGCCAAGCTGGATGCACCGCCTGCACGGCTCGTCGTACTCGGCGGCGGTCCGGTGGGGTGCGAACTCGCGCAGGCGTTTGCCAGGCTTGGCTCGAAAGTCACGCAGATCGAATTGGCGGCACGCATCATGATCCGCGAAGACATGGAAATCTCGGAACTCGCGCGCGCTTCGCTGACGCGTGACGGCGTGCACGTAATGACCGGGCACAAGGCCGTGCGCTGTGAACACGAGTCAGAGCGCAAGTTCATCGTAGTCGAAGACGGCAAGCAGGAACATCGGGTCGAATTCGATGTGCTGCTCTGTGCTGTTGGGCGCGCGGCGCGGCTCACGGGTTACGGACTTGAGGCATTGGGCATCCAGACACAGCGCACAGTGCAGACCAACGACTACCTTGAAACGATATACCCGAATATCTTTGCTGCCGGAGATGTCGCCGGGCCGTATCAGTTTACGCACACCGCGGCACATCAGGCCTGGTATGCCTCGGTGAACGCGCTGTTTGGCGACTTCAAGAAATTCAAGGCCGATTACTCGGTTGTGCCTTGGGCGACTTTCATTGATCCGGAAGTCGCCCGCGTGGGACTCAACGAACAGGAGGCGCGCGAAAAGGGCATTGCATATGAAGTCACGCGCTACGGCCTGGATGAACTGGACCGGGCTATTGCTGACGGCGAGGCGCACGGCTTCGTGAAGGTTTTGACCGTGCCGGGCAAGGATCGCATTCTGGGCGCCACCATCGTCGGCGCGCACGCAGCCGACCTGCTTGCGGAGTTCGTGCTGGCCATGAAACACGGACTCGGGCTCAACAAGATCCTGGGCACGATTCACACCTATCCGACCATGGCAGAGGGTAACAAATACGCTGCCGGCGAATGGAAGCGCGCGCACGCGCCACAGCGGCTGTTGCGTTGGCTGGAAAAATTCCACGGGTGGAAACGCGGAGCGCGATCGTGACACGCGTGATCGCCGCCGTGCTGTTGGCGTTGCTGTGGTCCGGCGCGCAGGCCGCTACCTTCGACCAATCAACATGGGACGCCATGCTCAAAGCGCATGTCAGCTCCATACGCAATGGCCAGTCAACCCAGGTTGACTATGCCGCGTTTGCCAGGGATCGCAGCCAGCTCAAGCAGTATCTGGCCGGCGTGTCGGGCGTGACCCAGGCTGAATTCGAACATTGGGAGCCCCCCGCGCAGCTGGCGTTTCTGATCAACGCCTACAACGCTTTTACAATCGATCTGGTATTGACCGGCTACCCGGATGTCGCTTCGATCAAGGATCTCGGCTCGCTGTTGCGCTCACCGTGGAAAAAGCGTTTTATTCCATTGCTGGGCGATACCCGGTCGCTGGATGATATCGAGCATGGACTGATCCGCGGGTCCGGCCGCTACAACGAACCGCGTGTGCATTTCGCGCTGAATTGCGCGAGCATCGGCTGCCCGGCGCTTCGGCCCGAAGCATTCAGCGGTGAACGGCTCGATGCCCAATTGGAAGACGCGGCCACCGCCTTTCTGTCGGATCGCACGCGCAATCGCCTGGAGGGCAAAGCGCTGCAGGTCTCCAGCATTTTCAAATGGTATCGCGGTGACTTCGAGAAGGGCTGGCGCGGAGCCGATAATCTCGCAGGATTTTTCCTGCTTTATCGGCAGCCGCTCGGGCTCGACGACAACGCAGCCAATCGCCTCAAGGCCGGTGAAATCAAAATTGATTTTCTGGACTACGACTGGCGATTGAACGGAAAAACGACGCGCACGCCATGAACCTGTCCGTGATCGTGCCGATCCTCAATGAAGCACAGGCGCTGGCAAGCCTGCTCGATCAACTGGCGCGCCTCGCGCAT
>DATMZQ010000437.1:0-6755 GCA_035573615.1 Burkholderiales bacterium
GCTTCGGCATTCCGGCCGCAGGTCTGCCAAAAAATATTGCGGTCGGCGATACCGTTGCGTTCGAGTTCCACCAGACCGGGGACGGAGCTTATGAACTGACTTCCATAACACCTTTGCCGGCGGCTACGGGTGGAAAAAAATGATTGCCGGTCTGATTCGTTGGTCTATCGCCAACCGGTTTTTGGTGCTACTTGCGACACTCATGGTTCTGGTATGGGGCGTCTGGGCCTTGTCGAAAACGCCGCTTGACGCCATTCCCGACCTTTCGGATGTGCAAGTCATCATCCGTACCACGTATCCGGGACAGGCACCGCAGATTGTCGAGAACCAGATCACGTATCCGCTGACGACTACGATGCTTTCCGTTCCGGGAGCAAAAACTGTCCGCGGTTATTCGTTCTTTGGCGACTCTTTCGTCTACATCCTGTTCGACGATGGCACGGACCCGTACTGGGCGCGCTCGCGCGTGCTCGAATATCTGAATCAGGTGCAGTCTCGTCTGCCGCCTCAGGCTAAGACGGCACTGGGGCCGGATGCAACCGGAGTTGGTTGGATTTACGAATATGCGCTGGTAGATCGCAGCGGCAAGATGGATTTGTCGCAACTGCGTGCTTTGCAGGACTGGTTTCTGAAGTATGAATTAAAGGCAGTGGAAAATGTGGCAGAAGTCGCCAGCATTGGCGGCATGGTTCGCCAATACCAGATCGTGCTCGATCCGGACAAACTGCGCGCGTACAACATTGCGCACGGCAAAGTTATCGAGGCGGTCCGCCGTGCGAATCAGGAAACGGGTGGTTCAGTGCTGGAGCTCGGCGAGGCTGAGTACATGGTCCGCGCATCCGGCTATCTGCAGACACTCGACGATTTCCGCAAAATTCCGTTGATGAGTACTGATGCCGGTGTGTCGGTGCGCCTGGGAGACGTTGCGCAAGTTCAGATCGGTCCGGAAATGCGCCGAGGCATTGCGGAATTGAACGGCGAGGGTGAAGTGGCGGGCGGCGTGATCGTGATGCGCTCCGGTAAAAATGCACTCCAGACCATCAATGCCGTAAAAGCGAAGCTCGACACGTTGAAGCCGGGATTACCCCCCGGCGTCGAAATCGTTCCGGTCTACGACCGGTCCAGCCTGATCAAGCGTGCAGTGGCCAATCTTCGGGAAAAGCTGATCGAGGAATTTATCGTCGTTGCTATCGTTTGCGTGGTTTTTCTGTTTCATATTCGCTCAGCATTCGTGGCGATTGTTTCGCTTCCGCTGGGCATCCTCATTGCATTCATCATCATGTACTACCAGGGGGTGAACGCAAATATCATGTCGCTAGGCGGTATTGCGATTGCCGTGGGCGCCATGGTGGACGCTGCTGTGGTCATGATCGAAAATGCACACAAGCATATCGAGGCCTGGAACCATGCGCACCCGGGCGAGCATCTGAACGGGGTGGCCCACTGGCAGGTGATCGGCGACGCGGCCGCCGAAGTCGGACCGGCACTCTTCTTCTCGTTGCTGATCATCGTGCTGTCCTTTGTTCCTGTCTTCAGCTTGCAAGCGCAGGAAGGCCGGCTATTTTCCCCGCTTGCATTTACCAAGACTTACGCGATGGCGGCAGCAGCCGGACTTGCCGTCACACTCATTCCGGTGCTGATGGGTTATCTGATCCGTGGACGCATACCCGAAGAACGACGCAACCCTCTCAACCGATTCTTCATAGCGGCTTATCGGCCGGTTTTGAACGGGGTGCTGCGCTATCCGATGGCGACATTGGTCATCGCGCTCTTGGTCACCTTGCTCAGCGTTTGGCCGTTGAGCCGCCTGGGCGCAGAATTCATGCCTCCGCTCGACGAGGGCGATTTGCTTTACATGCCGTCCGCATTGCCCGGTATCTCTGCCGGCAAGGTGGCCGAGGTCTTGCAGCAGACCGACCGCATGATCAAAAGCGTGCCGGAAGTTGCGAGCGTATTCGGCAAGGCTGGCCGTGCCGAGACTGCGACCGACCCGGCGCCACTGGAAATGCTGGAGACCACGATCCAGTTCAAGCCGCGGGCTGAGTGGCGGCCGGGCATGACGACCGCCAAGCTGGTCGAGGAACTCGATCGAATCGTGAAAGTGCCGGGGCTCACCAATATCTGGGTGCCGCCCATTCGTAACCGGATCGACATGCTGGCGACCGGTATCAAAAGTCCGGTCGGCGTGAAAGTCGCCGGAACCAGCCTGGGGGAGATCGATCGCATCGCTGCAGAGATAGAGCGGGTTGTAAGGCGAGTGCCGGGCGTTTCTTCCGCACTCGCGGAACGGGTGACTGGCGGCCGCTACGTCGACGTAGACATCAACCGTGATGCGGCTACGCGCTACGGCTTGAATATCGCGGACGTACAGAGCATCGTCGCAGCGGCGATCGGGGGCGACAACATCGGTGAAACCGTAGAAGGACTTCAGCGCTTTCCGATTAATCTGCGCTATCCCCGCGAGACACGCGATTCGGTCGAGAAACTAAGACAGCTGTCGATATTGACGGAGCGCGGCGCGCAAATCCGCCTGGGCGACGTCGCCAATATCCGCATCAGTGACGGACCGCCGATGATCAAAAGCGAGAACGCGCGCCTTTCGGGCTGGATCTATGTGGACATCCGAGGCCGTGATCTGAGCTCCGCGGTCCGGGAAATGCAGCAGGCCGTCACGCAGGAAGTCAAGCTGCCGGCCGGCTATTCTATTTCCTGGTCGGGGCAGTTCGAATTCCTGGAGCGTGCCGCATCCAGGCTCAAGATCGTTGTGCCCGGCACGCTCTTGATAATCTTTGTACTGCTTTACCTGACTTTTCAGAGAATCGCCGAGGCAGTCCTGATCATGTCAGCGCTTCCGTTCGCCCTCGCAGGCGGCGTCTGGCTGCTATGGATCCTCGGCCATCATGTTTCCGTCGCGAGCGCTGTAGGGTTTATTGCGCTCGCCGGTGTCGCGGCGGAATTTGGCGTCATCATGCTGTTGTATCTCCAGCGTGCCTGGGAAGCGCGGCTGCTGGCCGGAAAAATGACGGAAACGGACCTGCTGGATGCGATTCGAGAAGGTGCGGTACTGCGTGTGCGACCGAAAGCCATGACTGTGGCGGTGATCATCGGCGGCCTGGTGCCGATCATGATTGGCACCGGCACCGGGTCGGAAGTGATGCAGCGCATTGCGGCGCCGATGGTGGGCGGAATGGTCACCGCACCGCTATTATCCATGCTGGTATTGCCGGCGGCTTATTACCTGGTGCATCGGCGGCGCGCCGTGAATCGTAGCGGGCAACCAGCTGCATTGATAAACGCCAAACGCAAGGAGAACTGACTGCCTTGCCGTGGAACCGCGTTAATGCTTTGGTTCGATTACGATGAATTCAAGTCGCTGATCCGTTTTGTTCTCAGGCTGAATCCTTCCTGCAGGAGCCCAAGCCACATCTCCAGGCTCCATTGAATCCGCGGTAATGGGCGCACCATATGGAATATTGATGGTTATCGGGCCACTTCCCTTCACTCTGACTACCACCACGTCTTTAGCATCGAACGGCGCGGTTGATTTTTCTCCCGCGCCGAAAATGGCGCGCACGACTCTTACCTGTTCATTCTCGAAAAGCAATTTGTGGTGGGCAGGATCCGCTTCCACATCGGTCTGCGCAAAAACGGTTTGTTGCCCAGTCAGCAACAAAGCCACGACGCTTGGTACGATCAACCGGGACATAAAGCGCATCATTTGCCTCCTTGTGCAGAATTTTGCTCGTTCGTTGCTGATGGGTGACCCGGATAGCATAGTCCAAAAGCGGATGATTAACCGGATTGGGGTTGCAGGTTCTGCAGAGCGCTCATGAGCGTCTTTGCGTTGCGCTGCCCCTGATCCTGATAGTTGTTATTCATGATGGCGTGGACCGTTGGCACCTGTGCTGCCAGCGCGTGGACCTTGGCGGCGAGTTCGCGCAGTTCCTCCTCACTGTAGTCATAGTTGAATCGGTCGGACGAAGCTTTCAGCCCTTTCTTCTCCCATGTCTCTGCATTCCGGCCATGCATCCTGACGATGGCGAGCTCAGGAGACGTCACTTCCCAGACCGACGGCACGCTGCTGCCAAATCCCTGAGGTCCGTCAACAACCACGTTGACGACGCGATGCTCACGTTCGAAAGCCAGGGTCGAATCGCGTGTCTTTTCGGTCCACCAGCTGCTGTTCCTGAATTCCACAGCCATCAACAGTCCATTCATGGTCGAGACGCAATGCTCCACGTGCTTCCGGGGCTCTCCACCGGATGTGATCCAGGGCGCAAATTGAAAATGCACGGCGCCTAATTTTCCGGTCCGCCGCAGCGGGTCCAGCGCGTCAAAGAAGCGGTTCCATAGTTCGCGCCGGATTTCCCCCGGGATGTCCTCATAATAGATGTTCTTCGTCAGAGGCAGGCCCAGCTCTTCCTGAATGTCCCGCGGGAAAACCTTCGGCAGTGTTTGATGACCGGTAAAAAGCCGGAACGCTTTGACGTTGAATACAAAGCCGGGGGGCGAGCGCTCGGCCCACAACTGCGCAGTCGCAGGAAGCGGAATGCCGTAGTAACTGGAGTCTATCTCCACGAGGGGGAACTGCCGGGCGTAATATCTGAGCCGCGCCTCTGGCGTCGTCGCATCGCGGGGATAGAACTTGCCCGATTCGATAAGGCTCTTGTCGGTCCAGGATGCCGTGCCTACCAGGATAGTCATCGTGTCATCAACGTTGGAACTCGTGATCTGGCAAATGTAGCAGCGCGTCTGCTATTTGTCGTACTGACCCTGTTCTGGCGGAGGTGTTCAGAACAACGCAAGGGTCAGGCAATGCTTCAGCAGGCTCTCGCCTGTGCATTCGTCTCGGAGGATAGTAGGCGCCGCGCCCGATTTGGAATATCGTCGCAATTGGGCGAATAATCATAAAAGGGGAGGGAATATGAATAACTTCGCTAGAGCAATATTGCTGGTTTTGGTTTGGTTCGCTACCCAAACTCTTGGAGCCGACGGTAATGAACTCAGTGCGCGTCAATCAATCCGGATCAACGCGGCGCCAGAGACGGTATGGGCAGTCGTGGGAAACTTCAACGGAACACCACGCTGGCTGCCGTTGGTCGTGAAAAGCGAAATCGTGCTGGGCACGAACAATCGTGTCGGCGCTATCCGGTTGGTTACACGGCGAAACGGCACCAAGGTCACGGAGCGGTTGCTGGATCGCGATCCACACGACATGCATATGGCTTACACCTATGTGGATGGCGCAGTCATGGCGACCGACTATTCTCCCGTCTTGAGCGTCAAGGACGCGGGGGATGGAACCAGCATCGTTGAATGGAGCGCGCATTTCAAGCCTTTGGCCTATTCGAACGAGGCGACTTCTGCACAGGACGAACGCGCATTGACCGACTTCTTCGATGGCGTCTATAAGACTGGGCTGGACAACTTGAAGCGCGTGGTGGAGAGCGGCGAGTAGTTCTTCAGATCTGGAATTGCGGAAAGGAATACGAATATGAAACGCACCATGTGGTCGAAGCTCGTGTGCACCATCGCGATGTCGCTTCTTGGGACCTGGGCAATGGCTGCCGATACCATCAAGATTGCGCATATCGATCCATTGAGCGGTCCGTTTGCGCTGGTGGGCGACAGCCTCAGCCGGTTGCTGCAGGCTGCGATCGACGAAGTCAATTCAAAGGGCGGTGTACTCAACGGCACGAAGCTCGAGCTGGTGAACTTCGACAGCAAAGGCAGCCCGCAGGAAAGTGTGCTGATGCTGAAACAGATGATCGATTCGGGGATCCACTACGTTTCCCTTGGGTCCGGGTCGCACATCGCACATGCCATGATCGAATCCATCAACAAGCACAACAGCCGCAATCCTGATCAGGCGGTGGTGCTGTTGAACATTGCCGCGCAGGATCCGTTACTCACCAACGAGAAATGCAGCTTCTGGCATTTTCGCTGGGAAGCCAACACCGACATGCGTGTAAACGCCTTGACCGACTTTATTGTGAAGCAAAAGGGCACACCCGCGGTTTACCTGATCAACCAGGATTACGCGTTCGGACAGGCCATCAGCCGCGCTGCAAAGGAAATGCTGGCAGCGAAGCGGCCCGATGTCAGAGTCGTGGGCGACGACCTGCATCCCTTGGGTAAGGTGAAGGATTTTGCGCCGTACGTCGCCAAGATCAAGGCGTCGGGGGCGGACATGGTTCTGACAGGCAACTGGGGGCCGGATCTTTCCCTCCTGATCAAGGCAAGCAAGGACGCCGGCCTTGACGTCGTCTACTACACGCTGAACGCGAACAATGTTGGCGTGCTGGGCTCGATTGGAAAGGCGGGTGGTGACCACATCCGCCAAATTTTGACCTGGCATGCGAATGTAGCGGATAACAAGCTGGAGAAATTTGCCAACGACTACAAGAAGCGTTTCAGCGAAGACATGTGGGTCAATCTGCCGAAACTGCAGATCGACATGCTTGCGAAGGCTATCGACACAGCTCAGTCCGCCGATCCAATCAAGGTCGCCATGGCGCTGCACGGCATGAAATTCCAGAGTGAAACCGGCGAGGCGTGGATGCGGATGGAAGATCATCAATTGATTGTTCCCCAGTACATCGCCACATTTACCAAGACCGGGGGCGCCGTAAAGTACGACGCGGAAGGAACCGGTGACGGCTGGAAGACCGATGTGCGAATCGAGGGCAAGGATATGGCCATGCCTACGAGCTGCAAGATGGAGGTACCGCGCTAGCCAGAACTGCTTTCTTCTG
>DATMZQ010000438.1:0-2635 GCA_035573615.1 Burkholderiales bacterium
TGGGAGGAAAATGGAAGTGCAGCGCACATCCAGGCTAGGCGCGTCGAACCAAAGGGACTAATCGCTGCGGCCGCTGCGTACGATCGAAATCAGCAGCCATATGCCGCAGATGACCGCACCGAGAAAACCCATCAGTCCGAACAACGGCAAGCCGAGCCATGTCGATTCTGTTTTTACCGTCATCACGATGGAAGAGCCGATGATGAGCGAGGCCGTGACGATACCCATTGTCAGACGGCTTGCCGCCCGGTCCATGCGCACGAAGGAGCGGTTCAGGCGCGAAACGTCCAACATCGCTAAGCCCTGTTATTCATGGAATTTGCCGAACTTATGTACAGATTGTACGGCAGGGGGACGGGCAGCCGTTGATCCGGCTCAATGCGCTTTGTCGCTTCGACTTGATCCGGATCAACATGCAGACAACCCGGCGCGGGAAGAATTCGTGTGTGAGTTTTAAGCGATTGCCGTTCCCGACGCGGCGGCGATCAGCGTCAATGCAATCGTCCATGTGTGAGGAAACCGCCAATGCGTGTACCACGCCGTAGTCTGGATCGACCATCGTGAGGCCCACGTCGAGAGCTTCACGCGCGACGCAAGCGAAACCTCCTACGTCAAGGCCCTTGGCAACCCGCGCAAGATCCATCACCGCGGCGGTTCGGTCGAAGGAGGCAAGGCGCCCGTGAACCTTCAATTCTTTGCGCTCGTGGGCGACACGTTGAACGGGGCGCGGGAGGCCCTGAACATGCGCGCCGCTGTTTCCGGGCAGCGGATCGAATGCTCATCCAACCGCGATCCCGTCACGTTTAATCCCTCATGACGGTCACCTGGATGATTCTGGGCGCGGCTCTGTTGACCGGATTGCTCGGAGGTGTTCATTGTGCTGGCATGTGCGGCGGCATCGTCACGGCGCTGGTGGGACGATCGGCCGGAAACACCAGGCCTTGGGCCATGCATCTCGCGTACAACGCCGGACGTATCGTCAGCTATGCGTTCGCGGGCGCGGCGGCAGGGGCCGCGGGCAGTCTCGGCCTGATGCTCGACGCATGGCTGCCGGTACAGGTCATACTCTATGCGCTGGCGAATATTCTCCTTGTCGCGCTGGGTCTGTATCTGGCCGGCCTCCGCAGCCCCATCACGCGCCTGGAACATCTGGGCATGGGACTGTGGCGGCGCATTCAGCCGCTAACGCGCCACTTCCTGCCCGCGGATTCCGTACCCAAGGCGCTGATGCTCGGCATGCTTTGGGGCTGGTTGCCGTGCGGCCTCGTCTATACGGTTTTGTTCACGGCCCTGTTGAGCGGCAACGCGGTCAACGGCGCGATCCTGATGCTGGCCTTTGGCCTGGGCACCTTGCCTAACCTGATGGCGGCCGCTGTCTTCCTACAAAGGTCGCGCTCGCTGCTTGCCGGCAGAATGGCGCGCATGTTGTCCGGGGCAACCGTGATGGCATTTGGCGTCTACGGCATCGCGCACGCCGGCAGCCTGGCCGCGCAGATCAGAGGCGGATTGCTCTGTATTGGCTAAGCGCGATGCCGGGGCATGGGCGGTCGCGCGAATTGCATTCCCTTGATCTATATCAAATCCGCTCACGCAATTCATCCGACCATGGCGCAACGTCTGGCATGGGCCGGATAGGCTGCCCGGATTTATCCATCAGCATTTGAGGATAAGGAGGATCTATGATCGCTGAAGACCCCGCGTTCTGGCGCGCCGGTGCCATCAGCTCGACGCTCGTCATGCTGGTCGTGCTTGGCTTTCTGACAGTGGATAGCCTCGCCACCATCCGTCCTGGTGGCGCCAATGTTCCCGCCTACACCGTCATCAACAAGGAAATACGTTACGAGTTCGACGTCGAGTCCAATCGCTATCGGCCGGTGATCGGTGCGGAGCAATTGCTGTTCGGGCGCAACTATTCCGCGCAGGAAGCCGAGGAGACCATGCGCCTCGGTAAGCTCGTGATCCAGAGCCGGAACTGCATGAACTGCCATACGTTCTTCGGCAACGGCGCCTATTACGCTCCGGACCTCACGAAGGCGTGGCTGGATCCTGCCTGGCAGCAGATGTGGATGCCGATGACGCAGTCGTCGACCCGCGAGGACGCCATGGCGATTTTCCTGATGAACCCGGAAAAATTCCCTACGTGGAGCCGGCAGATGCCCAACCTGAACATCACGCGCAAGGAAGCTGAAGCGCTCGTCGCGTATCTCAAATGGATGTCGGCGGTGGAGACCAACGGCTTCCCGATTCATTTCGGCCACATCCAGACCAATCGATAGGAGGACGACATGTTCCGGTCCCAGCAGTTGGCGCTCAGGTACTTCGCGGCGGCGATGACGCTGTTCGGCATCATGATCGTGGCCGGGCTGCTTGCATCGACCCATTATGTTCAGGACGGGTTCATGCTGAACAAACTGGACTTCAGCATAACCAAGACGCTGCACATCGACACCATGATCATCTGGCTGCTGATGGGCTTCATTGGCGCGGTGTACTGGTTCCTGCCTATCGAACTGGAGCGCGAGGTCGAGGGCATCAAACTTGCCGAGATCATGTTCTGGATCTTTTGCGCGGCGGTAGCCGTGGTCGCTGCCGTTTTCATTTTCGTCCAATACGGCCCGGCAACCGAATTGTCGCT
>DATMZQ010000439.1:0-8405 GCA_035573615.1 Burkholderiales bacterium
AAATTATTCACCGCAACCAAACGCTTGACCATAAACCGACCTTTTTATTCAGAAAGGGCACTACATGACGACTGTAACGCTGAAGGGAAAGCCAGTTACCGTGTCAGGCAGTCTGCCAAAGAAGGGCGAAACCGCTTTGGATTTCTCACTGGCCAACAAGGACCTTGCTGATGTAACGCTTGCAAGTTATGCCGGCAAGCGAAAAGTCCTAAACATTGTTCCCAGCCTTGACACGCCCACTTGCCAGCAATCCACTCGGGTATTCAACCAAAAGGCGTCTAGTGTCAAAGACTCCATCGTGCTCGTCATTTCGGCTGATCTCCCGTTCGCAATGTCACGATTCTGTAGCGCAGAGGGGCTCAACAATGTTGTTACGTTATCTACTTTCCGCTGCAAGGATTTCCATGCCAAGTACGGTGTGGACATTGTGGATGGACCGCTTAGGGGATTGGCCGCACGCGCCGTTGTCGTGCTTGACCAAACCAATAAGGTCGTGCACTCAGAACTAGTGCCGGACATCGCAAACGAGCCAGATTACGAAGCAGCCCTTGCTTCACTAAAGTGAGCGGGTCCTGTTGCAAATACCACGAAGCTTCATTTAACGCCACGGCTCTCGCCTGGGGGAATGATGGAAAAGATTTTGAAATCGACTCAACAAGAGAGCCCTCATAAAGGAAAAACCGGGCTGCGCCGCATAGGTAATGCGGTGCTTTATTCGTTCGCAGGACTTGCGGCGGCGTACCGGCACGAAGATGCATTCAGGCAGGAACTCCTGCTTGCCTGTTTGCTTATTCCAATTGCATTGATTCTTCCTGCGAGCGGGCCGGGCAAAGCCCTCATGATTGCGTCAGTGCTGCTGGTGTTGATCGTGGAGCTGTTGAATTCAGCGGTCGAAGCAACGGTCGACCGGGTTTCTCTGGATCATCATTTGCTCGCTAAACGGGCTAAGGATATCGGTAGCGCTGCAGTCATGATTTCGCTGGCGAATGTCATCGCTGTGTGGTCGCTGGTACTACTGGGATGATCACCAAAGGAAACAGTTGAGTCTATTTCGCCCGAAAGTTAAAAAAATCATATACTTTTGGCCGAAATATCGTACAATCTCTAGCTTAAACGCCTTAATTAGCTAGAAATCAAGGGCTTCAGGCATCCAATCAGGGGTGGGTGGCATGAAGAAGACGGCTCTTTGGAAAGCCGATTGGTTCCTTGGATCAGTCGTAGCACTGGTCTTGTTTTTGGCATCGACCAGCGACCTCGTCCAGGGACTTGAACGCTTGGCATATGACCTGGGCGTCCGGGCTTCCAATCACGCGCCTTCCGCCAGGATTGCAGTGATAGCCATTGACGATCAAAGCGTCGCGAATATCGGTCGCTGGCCCTGGTCGCGCGAGGTTCATGCGCAGATGATCACAATGCTTAAGCAAGCCGGTGCGAAGGTAATCGGCTATGCGTCGTTCTTTTTCGAGCCCCAGATAGACCCGGGACTCGCATACATTGAGAGGCTGACGCAACTCTATCAAGCCCTTCCTCCCCCACAACAACAAAGTTTGCTTCTATTTTCTGACGTCCTTGGAGAAGCCGAGACTGCGCTGAACAATGATAGAAAGCTCGCGGCAGCCATTACTGAAGCGGGCAATGTTGTATTGCCAATGTTGTTCGTGATCGGCGAGCCTCGCGGCAATCCAGACAGGTCACTTCCCGATTATGTTTTAAAGAACCAGATTACCAAGGTCCTGGATCGTATCGGAGCGCAGGGCAATAACATCTTTCCTGTTCCCACCGTCCAAGTCTCAGTACCGATTCACGAAGTAGCGGCTGGGGCCGCTGTAATCGGGCATTTGAACGCATTGCCGGATGTAGACGGCAGCACACGTACCGAACCCCTTGTCGTACGTTATTACGATCAATATTTTCCTTCGTTTTCCTTGATGCTGGCGGCCATCAGCCTGAATCTCAGCCCTCGGGACATTGAAATGCGATTGGGCGAGGGGATCAAATTCGGGAAAGGTTCCATCGCTACGGATCCGTATTTGCAGATGCACAACTACTTCTACAAAGACAGGGATGGCAAGCCGGCATTTGCACCGGACTCCTTTTACGATGTGATATCGGGAAGAATTCCTGCGGAGAAATATCGCGATAAAGTGGTATTGGTAGGAGCCACCGCGTCAGGCGTTGGTACATACCAGGTAACTCCAATATCGCCTGCTATGCCGCCTGTGATTACATTGGCGCACGCGGTATCGAGTCTGCTTCAGGAAGATTTCTTTACTACTCCGACCTGGGGTTTCTGGGTCGAAAAAATTGCTTTCGTCTCGGTTGCGCTCTATATCATTCTCCTGCTGCCGCGCCTGAATGCCGGAATGGGGTTTACCTTTAGCGTGGCGGTGTTAGCGCTGCTCATAGGCACCCACTTCTTTTTGATGGCAGCTAAACTCATGTGGATTCAGCTAATGGCATCGGCAGTATTGCTGGTGATTGGCCACATGCTGTTGACGACGAAGCGATTCCTGATGACTGAGCGCGGAAAGGCCAGAGCAGACCTTGAATCAGCTGAATCAAACCGTATGCTTGGCCTTGCATTCCAAGGCCAAGGTCAGCTCGACATCGCGTTCGATAAGTTCAAGAAAGTCCCGCTTGAAGATTCCGTGATGGACAACATGTACAACCTCGCTCTTGATTTTGAGCGCAAACGCCAATTCAATAAGGCGCAGACGGTCTACGAGTACATGTCAACTTACAATCCCAATTTTCGCGATCTGAATCAGAAGCTCGATCGTGCACGCAAGATGTCAGAGACCATAATCCTTGGCGCGGGTGGCCCTCGCACCAATGCAAGCACTCTTTTGTTGGACGCCGCTGCGGTGGAGAAGCCGATGCTTGGTCGCTACCAAGTTGAAAAGGAACTTGGGAAAGGTGCCATGGGTGTGGTCTACCTTGGCAAGGACCCGAAGATTGGCCGTGTGGTTGCAATCAAGACCATGGCTTTGGCACAGGAGTTCGAGGCCGAGGAACTTGAAGAAGTGAAGCAGCGTTTCTTTCGGGAGGCGGAGACCGCCGGTCGGCTGAATCATCCAAATATCGTTACGATCTACGACGCTGGCGAAGAACACGATCTAGCGTATATCGCGATGGAATTTTTGAAAGGCAGCGATCTTGTGCCGCAAACCAAACAAGCGGCTCTTCTGGCCTTACCTACAACGCTCTCAATTATTGCCCGCGTCGCAGAGGCACTTTCATATGCGCACGCGCAGAACGTGGTACATCGAGACGTCAAGCCGGCAAATATAATGTATGACGCGCAAACAGATTCCGTGAAAGTGACGGATTTCGGAATTGCACGGATCACAGATTCTTCCAAAACGAAGACCGGTATGGTGCTTGGTACACCGTCATACATGTCTCCGGAACAGCTGGGCGGGGAAAAAATAGAAGGCCAATCTGATTTATTTTCGCTGGGCGTTACACTTTATCAACTTGCATGCGGCAGCTTGCCATTCCAGGGTGATTCAATGACACAACTCATGTACAAGATAGCCAATGAGCCGCCGACAGACATCCGCACGTTTAATCCTGCCTTGCCGAAGTGTCTGGTCGAAATAATAGGCAAAGCGCTCGCCAAAAAAGTGACCGAACGCTATCAAAACGGTGAACAGTTCGCGCAAGCACTCCGCGCCTGCGCGGTTCTGTTCCATACCGTCGACGTGGCTCGTCAAGAATACTGACATGAGCTTGATGGATTCTCTGGAGATTGCAAAAGCAACGCACACGGGGATGGTCCGTTCGCATAACGAAGATAGCATTGCAACGGACACTGAAATTGGCCTCGTGGTTCTGGCAGACGGTATGGGGGGTTATAACGCAGGCGAGGTGGCAAGCGGAATTGCAACAGCTCTGATTTCCAGCGAAATACGGGAAGCCATGTTGAACGAGGCACCCGCTAAGATCGATACTGCGACGGGTTCGTCCGGTGCCACAACGTTGCTTCGCGCGACCATCGCCAAGGCTAATGCGTCGATATTCCAGTCTGCAAACAGCCAGCCACAATATGCTGGCATGGGGACTACGCTGGTTACCGCGTTGTTATTTAACAGTCAGCTCACCATTGCGCACATTGGTGATTCGCGTTGCTACCGCTACCGATCTGGCAAGCTTGAACAGATAACCCGGGACCATTCGCTTTTACAGGAGCAAATCGATAGCGGTTTCTTGACGAGGGAAGCGGCGAAGCGCTCGCAGAACAAGAATCTGGTTACGCGGGCCCTTGGCATTGAACCTACCGTAGAGGCTGAAATTCACACCTACCCGGCACAGGAGGGAGATATTTACCTGGTGTGCTCCGATGGGCTAAATGACATGGTTGAGGACGACGATATCCAGATGACTCTCGACGCACTCGGCGCTAATCTGGAACTGGCGGCGGAGCAACTGGTGCAGATGGCAAACGACAACGGCGGGCGAGATAATATCTCCGTGGTACTGATAAAGGTGAAAAAGGACTTTCCGGCGAACGAGGGACTGTTTGCGAAGTTCTTTTCCTGGTTCAAATAAAGGAAGCGGCTATGGCGAAGTTGATATTGAGTCTGGATGGTCAGCTGATAAAGGAATTTACGCTGAGCAAAGAGCGTACGACCATCGGTCGCAAACCGCACAACGATATTCAAATCGATAATTTAGCTATCAGCGGTGAACACGCAGTAATTATGACTATCCTCAACGACTCCTTCCTCGAGGATCTGGGCAGTACCAATGGCACTTTGGTTAACGGCCAGCCGGTGAAAAAGCACTTCTTGCAGGGCAACGACATTATCGAGATTGGCAAGTACAAGCTTAAATACGTTAATGAGACGCCTGCAATCATGAGCAAGGCCGATTTTGAGAAGACCATGGTGTTGCGATCTCCAGCCGCATCGGCGCCGAAGCCGGACGCCAAAGCCCTCACAGACACCCAAACGAATCTCGAAGTGCCCACAAAATCGAGTGAAATGACGGCCAGTACGCCGTCCACAGCTACGCCGCCTGCTGACGCGACGTTGCCCGGCATTGCAGCAGGCGCGAAGCCCGATCCGGTCACTGTTGCGGTAGCACAGTCGGCGTCGACTTCAAGTGTGACGACACCAGGAGGCGGAACCATTCAAATTTTGTCGGGCCCCAACGCCGGTAGGGAACTGTCGCTCGCTAAGCCGCTCACCACACTGGGCAAGCCCGGTGTTCAAGTTGCGGTTATCGCAAAAAGGCCTCAAGGGTATTTCATTACCCATGTAGAAGGAGCCCAGTTTCCGGTGCTCAACGGTAAAACGCTCGACTCTCAGGCACATCAGCTTGGCGATCACGACATCATCGAGTTAGCCAGTGTGAAAATGGAGTTTTTCCTGAAGCCCTAGAGTTGTTGGCGCCCTTACTCGTATGAGCCGCTAGGGCCAGTCAGAGCTGCGGCGCGCGATCTGCGCAAAATTGGACAAGAGAGGTGGCTTGAAGAAACACTTGGTGCGCATCGCGCTCGGCCTTGTGGTGGTCCTTTTCTTTGCCGGCCATGCTGCGCGGTATTACGCCATCCCGTTCATCGATCGCCTTGAGAACATTGTTTATGACGCTCGTTTGCGGCTGACAATGGCGAACAGTGTGGATCCGCGGATCGTAATAGTCGATATTGATGAGAAAAGCCTTGCCGTTGAGGGCCGATGGCCTTGGCGACGCGACAAATTGGCCGCGATGCTTGATCAACTTTTCGATCGTTACAAAGTCAGCATAGTGGGCTTCGATATCGTTTTTGCAGAGCGGGACGAGAGTTCCGGTCTCGGCATCTTGCGGGAGCTCGGGCAAAGGGAGTTGAAGGGTGATGCTCACTTTCAGGCGGTGCTCAATGCTGTGGGTCCGAAGTTGGAATTCGATCGCGTTTTTGCAGAAAAGCTCAAGAATCGCGCAATCGTCCTTGGATACTATTTTTCCAGTGTTAAGTCGGCGGATGGAAAAGGGCGATCCGCCGGCGCTCTTCCCAAGCCCGTTCTTCCAGCGGGCACATTTAAAGGCAAAAATATTCAGTTCACAAATTGGGTTGGCTATGGGGCCAATCTGGAAGAATTTCAGCAGGCCGCCCGCAGCGCGGGACACTTCAATCCTTGGCCTGACGAGGATGGCGTGATACGCCGCGTTCCCATACTCGCTGAATTCGACGGCGCTTACTACGAATCCCTATCGATGGCAGTCGTCCGCCTGGCACTGGGATTACCGCCGGTTTTACCCGGCTTTCCGGAAGGGAAATCCGGATCCAAAAATTATCCGGGGCTCGAATGGATTGATCTCGGACCGTTGCGTATTCCGGTCGATAATTCCGTTACGGCACTCGTTCCCTATCGAGGCAAGGAAGGCAGTTTCAAGTATGTTTCAGCGACCGATGTGCTGCATGGCAGTACGCCGCTGGATGAACTGAAGAACAAAATCATGCTGATTGGCACAACAGCTCCAGGCTTGTACGACCTTCGTACGGCGCCGGTTGCAAGCGTATATCCTGGGGTGGAAATTCATGCGAACTTAATAGCCGGGATGCTCGATGGCAGTATCAAACAACGGCCTCCGTATGTATTGGGCGCCGAAGTATTGCTGTTATTGTTTTCCGGAGTAGCTATGGCGCTCGTCCTGCCGTTGCTCAATCCATTGCGCGCTACCTTATTGACAATCGTGGTGGTCGCTGCAGTATTCGCGGCAAATGTTCTGATCTGGACGGAAGGAAATCTTGTGCTACCCCTTGCCTCCGGATTGTTGATGCTGGTCATGCTGTTTGCGCTAAACATGTCGTATGGTTTTTTTGTGGAATCCCGGGCAAAACGGCAGATAACCGGCCTGTTTGGTCAGTATGTTCCTCCCGAACTGGTTGACGAGATGAGTAAAGATCCCGAAGCGTTCTCAATGGAAGCTGAGAGCCGGGAACTGTCAGTTCTCTTTACTGACGTGCGAGGCTTCACCACCATCTCCGAGGGCTTGGACCCCAAGGAATTGTCAAGGCTGATGAATGAATTTCTTACGCCTTTAACGCGGATCATCTATAAGCACCGCGGAACGATCGACAAGTACATGGGCGATTGCATCATGGCTTTTTGGGGTGCCCCGCTCGATGATCCGCAGCACGCTCGCAATGCCGTGTTGGCTGGTCTGGAAATGCATCGGGTGCTGGCCGGTCTCCAGCCGCATTTCAAACAAAAAGGTTTGCCATCGATCCAGATTGGCGTGGGTGTGAACAGCGGTCGTATGAGCGTTGGCAACATGGGGTCTGAAATTCGTTTGGCATATACCGTCATGGGAGATGCGGTGAACCTGGCGTCACGACTGGAGGGAATCACCAAGCAGTATGGAATCAAGATGATTGTAGGAGAAGCTACTCGTGCCGAATTGCCCGACCTGCTGTTTCGCGAACTCGACAGAGTAAAAGTCAAGGGTAAGGAAACATCCGTGGCAATCTACGAGCCAGTTGGTTTGCCAGTCGAAATTGAAAAACCGCTGCAGGATGAGTTGAAACTCTGGGGTCAGGCGCTCAAGCTTTACCGGATACGCGATTGGGATATGGCAGAATTACAACTGATCAACTTAACGAAGATGAGTCCGGGTAGTGCACTTTACGCGTTGTTCCTCGACCGTATTGCGCATCTGCGCGTCAACCCTCCCGAAGAAGGCTGGGACGGTTCGTGGACATTTGAGAAAAAATAGCGATGCAGATCAGAATACTTGGTTGTAGTGGCGGCATTGGCGGAAATCTGCGCACAACCTCAATGCTCATTGACAACGATGTACTGGTTGATGCAGGCACCGGGGTGGGAGATCTTGCCATTACCGACCTGCTGAAGATAGATCACGTCTTCCTGACGCACTCTCATCTCGATCACATTACTTCATTGCCATTTCTTGTCGACACGATCGGGCCAATGCGGGAAACGCCAATCACCGTACATTGCACCGAAGCTACGCGCAAAATTCTCCAGGAACACATTTTCAATTGGAAAGTCTGGCCGGATTTTACTGAAATACCGAGCAAGTCATCTCCTTGTCTGTGCTATTCAACATTTGCTGTTGGAGATATCGTCGGACTTGGCGGCCGCAAGATTAGAGTGCTGCCTGCAAATCACGTAGTGCCTGCCGTGGGGTTTCAGTTCGACAGCGGTGAAGCGAGCCTCGTATTTACCGGAGATACCACGATAAACGATGCTTTGTGGGATGAAGTAAACAAGATTTCAAACCTTCGCTATTTGGTTATTGAAACCGCGTTCCCGAATATGGAAAGGGAATTAGCGATCGCATCCAAACACCTCTGTCCCAGCATGCTCGCGGAAGAGTTGGCAAAGTTAAGACGACCGACAAGAGTATTTATTACGCATCTCAAACCGGGGGCCGGGACTCTGACGATGCAGGAGGTA
>DATMZQ010000440.1:0-9253 GCA_035573615.1 Burkholderiales bacterium
TGTACCTCGAACGGATCGACGGCGCTCAGAAAGGCTCGAGCCGGATTGCCGAGGAAAAAGGCCGAGCCGCGATTCTGCTAAAGCGGCCGACCAAAGCCATCGAGGACAATATTGCAGAAGGTCGAATCGTCATGATGGGACTGCCCGGTGCAGTACCACTGGAAGGCGGCGTGCCAATCGTGAAGGATGGCCAGTTCCTCGGCGCGATCGGCGTGTCTGGGGTGCAGTCGTTTCAGGATGGCGTCATTGCACGCGCAGGCGTGGCCGCGCTTTAACCGGCTCAGCGGCTGATGTAATGCGACTGATTGTCGGCGTAATCGACGCTATCCGCGACCATCAGGGGCTGGTTATCTCTCCGAACCTTACCCATGCTTTGCCGTCGAAGCGCATCAGCTGAAGTTGCTTTACCGGCTCGTAATCGGTAGCGCTCGTATTGATCCTGACCCCTGGCAACAGCATCGGCAGTTCCAGATTTTGCAGGCTGGCGGCCTGCTTCATGATGTTTTCGCGTGAAAGATCGTCGCCGCATCGTTTTAGCACCTGTACCAGCAACTGTGCATTGGTGTAGGCATAGACGTTATAAATTTCGGCGAGATCGCCGTCAGCGAAATACTTTTTCATCCAGGCCAGCCAATCCCGCGTCGCCGGGTCAGCCTTCCACTGCGGATCAGTCGGATCTTTGACGTAGGCGGACGAAATCACGCCCACCGATTTCTCCAGTCCGGCCGGCTGCAGCACGGCGCTGACCGAGGTCGCGCTGTACGGAATGAAATAAAGCGGTTTCCAACCGATGTCGTGCGCCTTGCGTATGGCCTGCGCCGAGAATTTCGGTGAAGTGAAACTGAAGAACGTGTCTGCACCGGCGCCTTTCAACGTTGCGATCTGGGAATCCACCGATGGATCGGTCGATTCGTATGATGCTTCCGCGACAATCATGCGCTCCGCCTTGTCGCGCAGGTGATCGCGCAACGCCTTGACATAATCCTTGCCGAAATCGTCATTCTGGTAGAGCACGCCGATTTTTGCGTCCGGCCGCACTTTCAGCAGATAGCGGACATAGCCCGCTGTGCCGGATTTCTGGCTCGGCAGAAAGGCCATGGTCCACGGAAAATTATGCGGGTCGCTCCACTTCATGCCGGTGGCGGCGATGAATAATTGCGGCACCTGCTTTGCATTGAGATATTTCATGGCCGCAGTGTTCGGCGGCGTCCCGAACGAACTAAACAACAGCAGCACCTCGTCCGACTCGACCAGCTTGCGCGTCTGTTCGATGGTTTTCGGTGGACTGTAGCCGTCGTCGAGCGAAAGAAGCTTGATCTTGCGCCCGTTGACTCCTCCTTGCGCGTTGACCATGTCGAAGTAGGCAGCTTCAGCGCGGCCCAGGGTACCGAACGCAGACAACGGGCCGCTGTAGGGCATGGTCTGCCCGATCTTGATCTCGCTGTCTGACACACCCGGTCCGTAATGTTTTTCTGCCTGGGCACCATGCACCGCGATCATCGTCGCGAGCGCAATAATGAGACTCGGAGCGCGAGGCATAGACGCTGCGCCGGCATCCGACCTTTTGCCTGGTGTACCAGGCGGCATGCTAACGCCCGATAATCTTGCCAAAGCGCACCCACTCCTTGCCGTCGAAGCGCGCAAGCTGCGCGGATTCGATCAGGTAATAATCCGTAGCACTGGTGTTCCACTTGACGCCCGGCAACATCATAGGCATCTGCAGATCCCTGATCGAGGCCATCTGTTTCATGACATTCTCGCGGCTCAAATCATCGCCACAGGCCTTGAGAACGTGCACCACGCCCTGGGCGATCAGATAACCGGCAACGTTAAAGACATCCTTGATATCTCCTTCCGGATAATACTTACTGAACCAGTCGGAGTAAGACTTGAACTCGGCGTCTTTTTGCCATTGCGGATCCACCGGGTCCTTGAAGTAAGTGGCGCTGACCACTCCCACCGATTTTTCCAGACCTGCCTGTGTGAGCACGGAACCCACCGAATTCGACACATTGTTGAGAATGTGCAGCGGTTTCCATCCCATGTCGTAGACTTTGCGGATCGCCTGGGCCGCAAACTTTGGCGTGGTCACGTTGTAGAACGTGTCCGCGCCCGACGCCTTGAGGGTGACGATCTGCGAGTCGATGGTCGGATCGGTGACCTCGTAGCTCGCCTCGGCGACGACCATTTTCGCCTTGTCACCCAGTCCGTCCTTCAGCCCCCTGACGTAGTCCTTGCCATAGTCGTCATTCTGGAAAAGGATCGCTATCTTCGCGTCAGGCTTGTTATCGAGGATGTATTGCGCGTAGATGTGACCCTCGGCCTGATAATTGAGATTGAAGCCCATGGTCCAGGGAAAATTCTTCGGATCGCCCCATTTGGTGGCGCCGGTGTTGACAAAGATGTGTGGCACCCCGTTGACATTGACGTACTTGTGGATCGCGGAATTGGGCGGCGTACCCAGAGTGCCCGCCAGAAACAGCACTTGTTCCTGTTCGACCAGTTTGCGCACCTGTTCCACGGTGCGTGGCGGGCTGTAACCGTCATCGAGACTGATGAAATTAATCTTGCGGCCATTGATTCCGCCCTGGTCATTGATCATCCTGAAATAGGCGCTCTCGGCGCGTCCGATCGTGCCGTAGGCAGAGGCTGGGCCGCTATAGGGATTAGTGTTGCCAATCCGTATTTCGCCGTCGCTTGCCCCAGGACCATATTTCTTTTCGGCATGACCTGACTGCGCAACCATCGCCACAACAAAAGCGAGCAGTACACGATTGACAATTGCCATGTTCATCTCCCCGTCGTAGTGACCTATCTATTGGTGGCCGAGGACTTCCCCAAATAGCACCCAGCGCTTGCCGTCAAAGCGCGCCAACTGCAACTGCTCCACCAGAAAATAATCGTTCGGGCCGGTGTTGTATTTGATCCCGGGAAGAGTCACGTCCAGCGTGACGTCTTGCAGATTGGTCGCCTGCTTCATCAGGTTTTCGCGAGTCAGGTCATCGCCGCAGGCTTTCAGTACCATCGTCAAGAGTTGGGCAGCGCCATATCCGTAAACGTAGTTGAAGTCCGCCTGGTCCGCTCCGGGCATGTACTTTTTCATGAACTCACGCCACTTCCGCATACCGGCGTCTTTCTCCCACTGCGGATCCGTGGGATCTTTCATATAGAGCGCCGTGATCAACCCTACCGACTTGTCCAGACCCGCGGGCGAAAGCACCGCCCCTACCGACGAAGCGACATTATTGACGAAGTGCAAGGGCTTCCAGCCCATGTCGTGGACCTTGCGAATCGCCTGTGCCGCGAACTTGGGCGTCGCGATGGTAAACATCACGTCCGCGCCGGACGATTTCAGCGTCACGATCTGGGAATCCACCGTGGGATCGCTGACTTCATAGCTTGCCTCGGCCACGATCATCCCTGTTTTGTCACCCAAGCCATCTTTCAATCCCTTCACGTAATCCTTGCCGTAATCATCGTTCTGATACAGGACCGCAATTTTGGCGTCAGGCTTGTTCTTCAGAATGTACGTAGCGTAGATCTTTGCTTCGATCTGATAACTGGGCTGGAAGCCGATTGTCCAGGGAAAATTTTTCGGGTCCCCCCACTTCGTTGCACCCGTTGCAATGAACAGATGGGGCACTTTTTTGGCATTGACGTATTTGTGGATGGCTGAATTGGAAGGCGTTCCCAAGGTCTGGAACAGCGCCAGCACTTGATCTTCCTCGACCAGCTTGCGTACCTGCTCGACCGCCCGGGGTGGCGAATAACCGTCATCCAGGCTAAGCAGGTTCACCTTGCGCCCATTGATTCCGCCCTGCTCGTTGATCATCTCGAAATAAGCCAATTCCGCCTTGCCAATTGCGCCGTAAGCCGAGGCAGGGCCGCTGTAAGGCATGGTTTGCCCGAGCTTGATTTCGGTGTCCGTTACACCCGGGCCATATTTTTTTTGCGCATGGCTCAACTGCGGCATGGCCAGCACAACCAGGGCCGCAACCAACACTCGATGGATCAGGTTCATTCGTTTTCCTTATCTAGATTAATTCAGTGACAAGCCGACTGCTTATCGCGGCATTATCGCTTCTGCGTCGACGGCAATCTACTTGCCGATAACCTCGCCAAACAACACCCATCGTTTGCCATCAAACCGCGCCAGCTGTACCTGCTCGATCGGATAGAAGTCCGCGGGGCCGGTGTTGATCCTGATCCCTGGCAGGAGCACCGGAATTTCCAAATCCTTCAACCGCGCCGCTTGTCGCATGATGTTTTCGTGGGAAAGGTCATCACCGCATTGCTTGAGAACATGAGCCATGGTTTGCGCAGCCGCATAGGCGTATATGTTGGAGCCGTCTTTGATGTCACCTTCCGGATAATATTTCTTCATCCAGTCGTGCCAAAGCTTCAGGGACGGATCGTTTGCCCACTGGGGATCGGTTGGATCCTTGAAGTACAGCGCCGTTATCAGCCCGGTCGATTTTTCCAGTCCAGCGGGCTGCAGGACAGTAGCCACCGACGTCGATACATTGTTGACGAAGGTCATCGGCTTCCAGCCGATGTCGTAAGTCTTGCGGATCGCCTGGGCAGCAAACTTTGGGGTGGCAAATATGAAAAGCACGTTGGCACCCGAACCCTGCAGGGTGACGATCTGCGAGTCCACCGTCGGGTCCGTGGCTTCGTAGCTTGCTTCCCTGACGATCAATTTCTCGGTCTGTTGGCCCAGCCCGTCGTGCAGGCCTTTCAGGTAATCCTTGCCATAGTCATCGTTCTGGAACAGCACTGCGATTTTCGCGTCGCGTTTGTTCTGCAGCAGATATTTTGCGTAGATATGGGTCTCGGTCTGGTAGTTCGGTTGCCAGCCCATGGTCCACGGAAAGTGCTCCGGATCTCCCCATTTGGTGGCGCCGGTGGCGACGAACAGTTGCGGCACGTTCTTGGCGTTCATGTACTTCTGGATCGCCGAGTTCATTGCCGTCCCCAGACTTTGAAAAATCAGCAATACCTGTTCTTCCTCCACGAGCCTGCGCGTCTGCTCCACCGTTTTTGGCGGGCTGTACCCATCGTCGAGCGAAATGAAGTTGATTTTTCGGCCATTGATCCCGCCTTGCTCGTTAATCATTTTGAAATAGGCAGCCTCTGCTCTGCCAATCGTGCCGTAAGCGGATGCAGGACCGCTGTAGGGCATCGTTTGGCCGATTTTTATTTCATTGTCGGTCGCGCCTGGATCATATTTTTTCTCCGCCGTCGCGGTCGACGCAGATAGAAACGCCAAACATGCTACTAACCAAAGCCGGCTTTTCTGCATGACGTCCTCCGCTCCTGGTAAATGGCCTGATTTGTTATCTTCCGCTGGCGCGCCTTATCCGGTTCCATGCCAACCGCACAAACCCGGCGACTCCGGTTGGCATCACATAGACAAACGCCAGCAGGAACACACCATAGATCGCCCACGGAGCCGCTTTCGAGATCTGGTCGGCGAAGTTCGGTACGAACTGGATAAACAATGCGCCATAGAATGCTCCGGAGATCGATGCGACGCCACCGATCACGATGCCAATCAGAAAATTGATCGATAAGCCTGCCGCAAAACTGTCAGGTGCCACGAACTGGACCACGATTGCCCCCAGCGCGCCCGCGACGCCCGTGAACAGCGCACTCACGCCAAAGGCGAGCGTCTTGTAGAGCGCGCTGTGAACACCCATCGCCTCCGCCGCGACAGGATGATCTCGTATGGCCACCAGTGCGCGTCCGACGCGTCCCCGCAACAGATTCCAGCCCGCCGCGAATGCCAGTAGCAAAATCGCCAGCGTGAACAGGTAAAGCCACTGATCTGGCGTTATCTTCAACCCGAAAGGCGCGGCCGGCTTCATGATCACAATGCCCTGTACGCCACCGGTCCATTGCTCGATGTGTTTGTATTTGAGGATCTGCGGCATTGCCACTGCCAGCGCAAAAGTCGCCAGCGCCAGGTAATGTCCGCGCAAGCGCAGTGCCGGTAACCCAAACAGAAAGCCGAAGCAAAAGCACACCAGCCCCGCTACCGGCAAAGTGGCCCAGTACGGCCAACTGAAGTGGTCCATGAGGATTGCGGCCGAATACGCGCCGATGGCGTAAAACGCGCCGTGCCCCAGGGAGATCTGACCGTTGTAGCCGGTCAGGATATTCAGACCCAGCAAAACGATCGCGTAGATGAGTACGAGGTTGAACTGGAATACCCGGTAGTTGCTGACCAGGAAAGGCAGGGCAACTGCCCCGGCGAGTAGCATCGCAAAGCCGAGGTACTTCCAGGCGCGTAGCGACATCCCCGCAAAGCGGGAGGCGACAAAATCGGCTGTGGTTGCTTTCGTGCTCAAGGTGCTCATAAGGCGCAGACCATGTGATCAGCAACAAGTCGTCGAGCATTACACACGGGAAACGAATACTTTGCCGAACATGCCGCTCGGCTTGAACAGCAGCACGCCGACAATCAAAACCAGCGCGACCGTGAGCTTCAGTTCGGTGCCGATGACGTAAGCACCGATCAAATTCTCCAGCACCCCGACCATGAATCCGCCCACCACCGCGCCGAACGGATTGTCGATGCCGCCCACCAATGCGGCCGCGAATGCATATAACAGAACGCCGGACATCATGTTAGGTTCCAAATAGACGATGGGTGCCACCAGCATGCCGGCGACTGCACCGACCGCGGCAGCCAGCCCCCATCCCAGGGCCAACATCCATCCCACGCGAATGCCAACCAGCCGGCTGGACTGCGGGTTTTGCGCGACCGCACGCATCGCCAGTCCCAGTGGCGTGAAGCGAAAAAACAGGAACAGCGCCACGAGAACCAGCAGCGTGATGCCGATCGAACCCAGTTCATGCGAGGAAATGTAGCGGTTGCCGAATAGCGGTTGCTGCGGAAAAGGACTTGGGAATGTTTTGATCGTGTAGGTGAATATCCAGCCCGCCACACTGTTGAAGATAACCAGAAGCGCAACAAATACGGTAATGATGGAAAGTACCGGTGCATGCTCCACGGGCCGGATAATGATGCGCTCAATGACAATGCCGGTTACAAATGAAATCAGTACGGTTAGTAAAAAGGCCCACCAATACGGCATGCCGCTGTTGATCATGCTCCACGCCAGGTAAGTCGAGAACATGGCCATTTCGCCCTGGGCGAAATTAATGTGATTGGTCGACTGGTAGATCATGACCAATGCCAAAGCGAGACTGGCATATATTCCACCACTGGCCAGACCGGAAAACACCTGATGCAGGAACGCTTCCATGGCTTCTCTTAGAACGGTTCAGTAACCCAGGTAGGCGCGCCGCACCGCTTCGTCGGAGCGCACCGCATCGGTCGTGCCTGACATGACGACTTGTCCAGTCTCCAGCACATACGCGTTATCGGCCAGATCCAGGGCCAGCCCTGCGTTCTGCTCGACCAGCAGAACGCTCACGCCTTCCTCGGCATTGATGGCGCGCATGATCGAAAAAATGTCCTGGACCACCAGCGGCGCCAAACCGAATGACGGCTCGTCCAGCAACAGCAAGCGCGGGCGCAACATCAAGGCGCGCGACACCGCCAGCATTTGCTGTTCGCCTCCGGAAAGCGTGCCGGCCTGCTGGTAGCGGCGCTCTTTCAAGCGCGGGAAATACGTAAACACGCGTTCCAGGTCGCGGGCTACTGCAGCGCGATCTTTGCGCGTATACGCGCCGATGCGCAGATTTTCTTCCGTGGTCAGATCGAGGAACGTTCCTCGTCCGTCTGGAACATGCGCCACGCCGAGACGGGCAATGTCTTCCGTGGCCATGGTTTCAATAGGGCGGCCGTCGAAGCGAATGGAGCCGCGCCGCCTCAACATGCCGCTGACCGCACGCAGCAAAGTCGTTTTGCCAGCCCCGTTTGCCCCCAGCACTGCGGTGATGCCTCCTTGCTCCACGGCAAAGCTCACGCCGCGCAAAACATCCGCTATGTTGTAGCCGGCAGCCAGGTTGGTGACTTCGAGTAGCGGCATCAGGCTGTTTTCCCGAGGTAGGCGCGAATAACATCGGCGTTGCGCTGCACATCGGCGGGCAAGCCCTCGGCTATCTTTTTGCCGAAATTGAGCGCAACCACCTTGTCGGAAAGCTGCATGACCAGACCCATGTGGTGCTCAACCAGCAATACCGTGACGCCAAGCTGATCCCGGATGCGTCGAATCAGTGCGGACAGCGACGCCACTTCTTCGTGGTTCAGGCCGCCAGCTGGCTCATCGAGCAACAGCAACTTCGGCCGGCTCGCCAATGCACGGCCAAGTTCCACGCGCTTTTGCGTACCGAAAGGCAGATCCGCCACCCGGTTGTGCGCCACGGATTCGAGTTCCAGCAATCTGAGCAGCTCACCAGCCTCATTCGCGACATGCGCCTCTTCGCGCGCGACGATTGGCAGGCGCAACGCATTTGCCAGAAAACCGCCGCGGCTCCAACTGTGTGCGCCGACCATGATGTTTTGCAGAACATTCATGGTCCGGAACAGTGCGAGGTTCTGGAAAGTCCGTCCAATGCCGAATTCAGCGATGCGGTGGCGCGGCACCTCGAGCAGCGAGCGGTTCTGGAACAGAATGCCGCCGGCCTGAAACGGATACAGACGCGACAGACAGTTGAACAACGTGGTTTTTCCAGCGCCGTTGGGACCTATCACGCCGGCAATCTGGCCCGGCATCACATCGAAGGACACGTCCTCCAGTGCCACGATGCCACCAAAGCGCACCGTGATATTAGTCACGCGCAGTAATGCCTCTGCGCTCGCGGCAACTTCGCGCCGGGCAGGGTCGGTTTGCTCTTGTGCGCTCAAACTGCGTTCCAACATTCCTCCCAGATTTATGGATCGCGCCGATCGAACTCCCCGGCGATACTGGCATAACTTGTAGGCGCCGGTAAAGTTCGATGCGTTCGCTGCAGCGCAATGCGAACCAGCGTTCACTGCGTCGAACATGGTTCGCACTCCGGGCAGCAAATATTGCACTTCACATTCGACAGCACGCATTGACCTGAGCGGCGGGCATGTCCAACATAGCCGGCTGGCAAAAGGCATTCACACATAACGACGACCTGGCCAGTGGCGCCGAAGGCAGGCCACTAGGAGAGAGACCCGTGCAACCCGATCATTACCAATTCTGGCCCGCTCATTTGCCGAGGGAAATGCCGTTGCCGGAAACAAGTCTGTATCGAAACCTCGAGGCCACCGCGGCGCGCTTCCCGGACAAACCCGTGGTGCAGTACTACGGAA
>DATMZQ010000441.1:0-2021 GCA_035573615.1 Burkholderiales bacterium
GGCCGAGGCCTTCAATGTTCAATAGCGTTTTCTGCAGCAAAACGAGCTGCGGTTGCACTTCGATGTTGAACCTCCGCGACGTCTGGAACAGGCGCAGCAATACTTTGCCAAACGATATTTCCTTGAGTGGTTTGTCGAAGATCGGTTCGCACACTGCGCGGATCGCCGTTTCAAATTCCTCAATCCGCGTATCCGCTGGAATCCATCCGGACTCCAGATGGATTTGTGCGACGCTGCGGTAATCACGCCGGAAGAAGGCCAGAAAATTCTGCGCGAGATAGTTTTTGTCGACTTCGTTCAATGTGCCCATGATGCCGAAGTCGAGTGCGATGTAGCGACCATCTGCTGCCACGAGAATGTTTCCGGGATGCATATCGGCATGGAAAAACCCGTCGCGGAATACTTGCGTAAAGAATATCTCCACACCGGACCGCGCCAGCTTCGGCACATCGACGCCTTGCTTGCGCAAGCGTTCCACCTGGCTGATGGGCGTACCCGACATGCGCTCCATGACCATGACATCCGTGCCGCAAAAGTCCCAGAACACCTCTGGAACGAGCAGCAGCGATGAATTGTCGAAATTGCGCCGGAGCTGGCTGGCATTGGCTGCCTCGCGCAGCAAATCCAATTCGTCCCGCAGATGCCTTTCGAACTCTGCCACGACTTCTCTCGGCTTGAGTCGCCGCCCATCAGCCCAGAGCTTTTCCATCAGGCTGGCTGCAACGTTCAGCAACGCAACGTCCTCGACGATCACACGCGCGATGCCGGGACGCAACACCTTGACGGCAACTTCACGCCCGCCCGGAAGGATTGCAAAGTGTACCTGCGCTACGGAAGCGCTTGCCGTTGCGACCGCGTCGAAGTGCTCGAATACCTGTTCGACCGGAAGGCGATAAGTACGCTCGATGGTGCGATAGACCTGCTCTACGGGAAACGGGGGAACCTGATCCTGCAACTTGGCCAGCTCGTCGGCGATGTCCAGCGGAATCAAATCACGTCGCGTGGACAGTACCTGGCCGAATTTGACGAATATGGGCCCGAGCGCCTCCAGTGCCAGTCGCAGCCGCTCGCCACGCGGGCGCCCAAGATGGCGCCAGAACAGCGCCGCCGACAACAAGGGACGCAGCATGCGCACACGTTCATGACCGAGGATAAATTCGTCGAGTCCGTAGCGCAGTGATACACGCAGGATTTTGAACAGCCTCAGCAGGTGCATTCGGCAGACCGTTCAGCCGTCGGCACGCCGCTGCAGATGCTCGATGCGCTTGTCGAGCCGCTCTACCGCATCGCGCAGCTCATCGACGTCCCGCACGAATTCTCCCGCACGCAGGGGCGTGACGAGCAGGTGTTTTTCCTCGCTGAGGTATTCCGCCAGGCCAGTCGCGATACTGGTTGTTGCCTGCTTCGGCCAAGCCGCGGCCGCGCGTGCTGCTGTGGCCAGGCGATGCGCCGCAATGTCGCCGAACACCCGGCTCAAATCTTCTTCGAAGTCCCAGTCAATATTGGCAGCGATCCTGGACAGCGCCGATGCAAACTCGGTGTCGCCGTCTACTTCTGCATTGCGCCAGGCTGCTCCGCCCTCGGCCATAATCTTCAGCGCGATCGCCGGTGTCAGGCGAATAGTCACCGACGGGGCTACCCCTGCTTCGACCGGACGCAGCATGCCTTCGGCATCAACGGCCACGGCAACACGCACGGGAAAGATGTCAAACACCGCAATTTTGCCTGCATGCGGCGCCAGACTCCCACGCGCCCATTCCGCACTGCCCAGCAAATGGTTTACGAATGCGCTGAACGGCCGGGACAACATCGTCTCAGAATTTATGGCCGACATGCAGCGCCACGACCCCCGCAGTCAGATTGTAATAGTCAACGCGGCTGCAGCCAGCCTGTTGCATCAGCTGCTTCAGCTCTTCCTGGCCTGGATGCTTGCGAATGGATTCGACAAGATAACGGTAGCTGTCCGCGTCTCCGGCGACCAGCTTGCCAAGCAGCGGCAGCACCCGAAACGAATAAGCGTC
>DATMZQ010000442.1:0-4046 GCA_035573615.1 Burkholderiales bacterium
TCGCGCGCGTAATCGCCGGGCGTGTTGCGCGCTTTCACCAAAGCGACCTCATTAAGGCGCGCCTGGCTTTTTTGGAGGCCAAGGAAGCGGTATTGAAAAAAGCGGTGAGCACACCGCCGCGTCCGGCTTATTACTGTTCGGGTTGTCCGCACAATACCTCCACCAAGGTGCCGGAAGGCAGCTTCGCATTGGCCGGAATCGGCTGCCACGTGATGGCGACCGCGATCTATCCCGAGCACACCAAAACCACGTGTCAGATGGGCGGCGAGGGAGCCGCCTGGATCGGCCAGGCACCCTTTTCAAAAGTGCCGCATGTATTCGCGAACCTGGGCGACGGGACTTATTTTCATTCCGGCCATCTCGCGATACGGGCCGCGCTCGCGGCCAACGTCAACATCACGTACAAGATCCTCTACAACGATGCTGTCGCCATGACCGGAGGCCAGCCGGTGGATGGCCAGATTTCCGTTGCGGTGATCGCGCAACAGATGGCTGCGGAAGGCGTCAAGCGCATCGCCGTAGTGACAGAAGAGTTGTCGCGCTACGAGGACCGGTCGCAGTTGCCGGCGAATGTCACGGTCAACGACCGCAGGGAAATGGAAACCGTGCAGCGCGAATTGCGCGACATTCCTGGTGTTTCGGTATTGATTTACGACCAGACTTGCGCTGCGGAAAAGCGGCGTCGCCGCAAAAAGGGCGAGTATCCCAAAGCCACCCAACGCGTGTTCATCAATGAAGCGGTCTGCGAAGGTTGCGGGGATTGCAGCGTGCAATCAAATTGCGTTTCGATCCTGCCCCTGGAAACGGAATTCGGACGTAAGCGGGCGATCGATCAGTCGTCCTGTAATCAGGACTATTCCTGCCTGAAAGGGTTTTGTCCGAGCTTCGTCACCATTGAAGGCGGTGTGCCGAAAAAGTCGCGCGCGGCAAAGCAGGCGCTTCCCGCAGAATTGGAGGCGCTGCCCGAGGTATCCGTCCCGGAACTTGGGCAGGCACCGTATAACATCCTGATCACTGGTATCGGAGGCACCGGCGTCATTACGATCGGCGCCCTGCTGGGGATGGCGGCCCACCTGGAGAGCAAGGGCACGTCTGCGCTCGACATGACTGGCATGTCGCAGAAGAACGGCGCGGTCACATCGCACGTGCGCATCGCGCGCGCACCCGAAGATATTCGGGCGCAGCGCATCGCAACGGGTGAAGCAGATCTTATTTTGGGATGCGATATGCTGACCGCTGGTGCGCACGATGCCATCGCCAAGACGCGGCCCGGTCGCACGGTAGCGGTCATCAATACCCACCAGCAGCCGCCCGGGCAGTTCACGCAGAATCCAGATTGGCAGTTTCCGGCCGAACAGATTCGCGCGCTGCTTGAAGAATCCGTCAGCGGCCGTTGCCATTTTATCGACGCCACGTCGCTCGCAACTGCGTTATTGGGAGATTCGATCGCGACCAATCTGTTCATGTTGGGTTACGCATTTCAGAAGGGGCTCATCCCGGTGAAGGAGCAATCCATCCTTAAGGCGATCGAGCTCAACGGCGTCGCAATCGACGCCAATATGCAGGCATTTACCTGGGGTCGGCGCGCTGCCGTCAATCTGCAAGAAGTGCAGACCATCGCCACTCCTGCTCAGCCGCTGATCATGCAACTTCCACAGAATCTGGAAACCTTGATCCGCCGTCGCGTCGCTTTCCTGAGCGATTATCAAAACCGTTCCTACGCCAAGCGTTACGAGAGTCTGGTCACCAAGGTACGCCAGACCGAAAGTGGTCTGGGGTCCGGAGACGCCTTAAGCAAAGCAGTGGCCAGATATTTTTTCAAGCTTATGGCATACAAGGACGAGTACGAGGTCGCGCGGCTTTACACCAACGGGCAATTTGACAAACGGCTCAGCGAATCTTTCGAAGGTGATTTCAAGGTCACTTATAACCTTGCCCCGCCGTTGTTCGCCAAGCGCGACGCGCACGGTCATCTCGTAAAAGCTCGTTACGGCTCGTGGATGAAGACTGCATTCAGGCTGCTGGCGAAGCTCAGAGGCCTGCGAGGGACTGCGTTTGACGTGTTCGGCTACAGCGAAGAAAGAAAGCTGGAGCGCGCACTGATTCGCGAATACGAAGCGCTCGTCACCGGGATGCTACCCAATCTGTCACCTCAAAACTATCGGATAGCGGTGGAACTTGCGGCGCTGCCAGAGCGCATTCGCGGCTTTGGCCATGTCAAACAGCGCCACATGGCCGACGTTAATGTAGAGCGCGAGAGGTTGCTGCAGCAATTCAGAAATGGCAACGGTGTCGGGCTGGCTGCATGAAGAGAGGTAAACCCGGCCGATTTGCGTTAACGTTCGAAAGATACCAAACGACTACCCTGGAATATCCGGGGTGGCGAAAGATCGGGAGCCCAGAACCATGACCGACCTAAGCGAGCAGCCGGCGGACCACAAAACCCGGGCTCCTTACAAGATCCGCTTCGTTACCGCAGCCAGCCTGTTCGACGGTCACGACGCCTCGATCAATATCATGCGCCGCATCCTGCAGGCCAGCGGCGTCGAGGTCATTCATCTTGGCCATAATCGCTCGGTCGCCGAAATCGTCAATGCCGCAATTCAGGAAGACGTGCAAGGCATTGCGATTTCCTCCTATCAGGGTGGGCACGTCGAGTATTTCAAATACACGCTCGACCTGCTGCGCGAACGCGGCGGTGAAGACATCAGGGTTTTTGGCGGCGGTGGCGGCGTCATTGTTCCCGCGGAAATTGAAGAGTTGCATCGGTACGGCGTAGCCCGCATCTACTCTCCTGACGACGGCGCAAAAATGGGACTGCAGGGCATGATCAGCGACATGATCCGCACTGCGGATCGCAACCTTGCCGCCGTCTTGCCGGACAGCCTTGGCGAACTGTTCAACGGCAATTCTCGCGCATTGGCGCGCATCATTACCGGACTTGAAAACGCCACACTGCCGGAGCCGTTGCGCAAGCAACTCACCGCACACGCGGTCCGGAACGACCGGGTACCGGTGCTGGGTATCACCGGCACCGGCGGCTCCGGCAAATCATCGCTGACCGACGAACTGATCCGGCGTTTCAGGATCGATCAGGCCGACGCTCTTAAGATCGCGGTGATTGCGGTCGATCCGTCGCGGCGTAAAACAGGTGGTGCTTTGCTGGGCGATCGCATACGCATGAACTCCATCAACCATGCCAATATCTACATGCGTTCGCTGGCGACACGCGACGCTGGCAGTGAAATAGCCGCCTGCCTCCCAGAAGTCGTGGCGGCCTGCAAATGCGCCGGGTTCGATCTTGTGCTGGTCGAGACTTCAGGTATCGGACAGGGCGATGCCGCGATTGTCCCGCATGTCGATTTTTCGCTGTGCGTCATGACGTACAGCGAAAAATCGACATGCTGGATTTCGCGGACTTTGTCGCCATCAACAAGTTCGACCGAAGGGGCGCGCAAGATGCGCTGAGGGATGTGCGAAAACAGTTTCAGCGCAACCGCGGCGCATTTAACACGAGCCCTGATACGCTTCCGGTATTCGGCACCATCGCGTCGCGCTTCAACGACGACGGCGTGACTGCGCTCTACCAGACCATCGCCGCAGAACTCAAAACCCGCGGGCTCAACCTCACGCAGGGACAGCTCAAGACTGTCGCTGCGAAATCCTCGTCCGGTCAGAATGTAATCGTTCCGCCCGCGCGCTCACGCTATCTTGCGGAGATTGCTGAAACCGTGCGCGCTTACCACACCGAAGTCACGCGGCAAACGAAAACTGCGCGCGAACGCCAACAGCTGCGTGAAGCAAAACGAATGCTGGAGGCCGCCAGGAAGCCTTCTGCCGACCTCGATGCGCTGGCCGCCGAGCGCGATACCGCACTTAACGCCGAAGCGAAGGCATTGTTAGCGCAGTGGCCGCAGATCAAGCAGGCTTACTCCGGCGATGAGCAGGTTACCAAAGTACGTGACCGCGAAATCCGCACGACGCTCAGGACCACTACGCTTTCCGGCACGAAGATACCCAAAGTATCGCTGCCCACATTCGAAGAT
>DATMZQ010000443.1:0-4534 GCA_035573615.1 Burkholderiales bacterium
AGGCGGCCGACAGGCTGGGCATGGCAGAGTCATTGCTGGCTCTGTTGGCGACTTGCAAAGTTGCAGTACGGGGACCGAAGCCCACGGAAGCACTGCGTGCTAGCCACGTGCGCATTGATCTTATGGCGCTCGAGCCTTACACCACCGCGCAAGTGCTGGAGTCGGTTCGTGGTTGCGATTTGACCGGAGCGCGCGTGCTGGTACAGCGATACGGTGAAACCAATCTTGGGCTCCAGGCGGCGCTCGAGGCGCGGCGAGCGCGGGTTGTTGAGGTGCCGACCTACCGCTGGGCATTGCCAGCCGATACTCGGCCATTGGAGCGTCTGATCGATGGCCTCGCGCAGGGACAAGTGGATGCGGCTATATTTACCAGTGCATCGCAGGTGCGCAATTTGTTTGCAATCGCCGCACAGCGCGACGTTTCTGCACTCCTGCGCGAGAGCCTGAACACGGTGTTGGTTGCATCCATCGGCCCGGTTTGCAGTCACGCGCTTCGGGCATTCGGCGTTCGCGTCAGCCTGGAAGCCACTCCGCCCAAAATGGGACCGCTGGTGGAAATGTTGACTACGGCATGGCCGAAATAAATTAACTGGTGAATTGAACGATACAGTGGCGGTAAGTCGATCAATCGATTGCTTTGTACGCCACGCCTACAATCTCCAGCCTTTCGTCCCCGGCGGGGGTCTTGACGACCACCGTCTCGCCTTCCCGCGCTTTGATCAGCGCTTTTGCGAGCGGCGATATCCACGAGACACGTCCGCGGGATACATCCGCTTCGTCGATTCCGACGATGCTGTAAAGCTTTTGCGCTCCGCTGCCGTCGGCCAGTGTTACTGTCGCCCCAAAAAAAACTTGATCCGTAGGCTCGCGGGCAGCCGGGTCCACCACGACCGCCGCATCAAGGCGCTTGGTCAGGAAACGGATGCGGCGGTCGATTTCGCGCAAACGTCGCTTGCCATAGATGTAATCGGCATTTTCCGAGCGGTCCCCGTTCGAAGCTGCCCAGTGGATGACTTTCACGAGTTCGGGGCGCTCCTTGTCGAGAAGATGCAGCGCTTCGTCCTTCAGCCGCTTGAATCCAGCGGGCGTGATGTAGTTTTTCAGTCCGGTCGGTAAGGGCGGTGTGCCAGGATCACTGTCCTCATCTTCTTCGTCGTTCTCTTTCGTGAATGCCTTGTTCATGTTGCAATGTGGCTTGAGTGTGGTTAGTCATGACGAGTTGTGCAATTGGATTGTAATTCGTCAGCATCATTCTGCGGCGTCTGCTGATGTGCGGAAATACGAAGAACGTCCGGGAGCCAACGAGTCATCTGTTCTGGTCGTCCGGCATCGTTAGCTAAGTTCGCCCACTTCCGTGGACGATGTCTTTCCGCGAAAGGGGACGACCGCCGTTATTGGAATAGGCACGCCATTCAAGAACCTTGATATAGTCTGTGCGTGAGCGCACAGAATTCGCAGCTGTCCTATGATATTCGGTTGGAGTGACCTGAAGCTCATCAATGGATATATCAAACCGCCGTGACAGTTTGGCGATGGACCAGTGGAATGTCGTCTACATTCCACAGAGCCGGGTTTTCGAGGCATCCAACCGAACTTTTCTCGGCTTGCTGCACGCCGAGAACTCGATCGACTTCGATCCAACGACAGAATACCCAGTCTATAGTTCGGCTGCCAAGCTAGGCGACGGCATCCACTATTTCTTCTCGCCGGTAGCATCAAATCGATTCCGGGCTTTGCTAAAGTTCTGGAGCGCGGTTTTGATGGAAGCATCACCGGATATGACGCTTCTGCGGCGAATCCTTTAAGACCATCGGCGCTTCGGTCAAGTAGGGGGGACCTTGATGGCGGGTTACTGGCGATTCATCGAGCTACAACGAGGTCAATGGGCTTGGGAGCTACAAGAGCCGGATGGTTCTATATGCAGGGTAGGTCCATTTGCAAGCCTTGATGCGTGCATGAGGAACGCCAGGGAGTACGGCTTCCGAGAGAGCGACTTGGACAGGAGACAGTATCAGCGCCAGGCAGAATCACGCATCCGTGCTTAAGTTCAGATTCAGGTTCCGGCTAGCAGGCACCTGAAGTCGAGTCCCCAAAAAAAGTGAAAGGCCCGCGACGTCACGGGCCTTCACTCTCCTCATTTCTTCGAATATCAGCGGTGCAATGTGGTCTCGGTCGAGCGGTAAGCACTCCAATCAACTAGTTTGCTCGCGGCTGACTCGCTGTGCTTTTCGGTTTGTATTTCCGGTCTGGATGGCGCTGGGCGACTTCAGGTAACTTGTCCAGTTCAAAACCGTTCCAGTTCGCATCGGCCGCGCAAGCCGTATAAGAAGAGAACGGACCCGTGCGAAGAACAGTGAAGGTATCTTCGCGTTCCCAATACCAGACCTTGCCTTTGGGGACAACTCTCCAGGAAATGCTGTTCATTTGATTCCCCCGTATGCTTTGACAGTTGTGACGGTGCCCGATATTTTCGGGTCTATTGACCCCCAAGATGTTTGGTGGACGCCTATTTTTATATGGTCTTTTTATATGGTCCTTTTTTATATGCTCCGTTGCGCCGTCCACCATGCGACACGCGAGCATCATAAAGAAGCCGCGATGGAAACATCAGCGTGAAGGCCGCTGATACTGGTGTAGGAGTTTTACTACATCCGCTTCGCCCCGTCGTCCTACGTGTGACCCATATTAGTTGCTGGCCCGTTAGCGAAAGAAAGCACATTGGTCGGGCGGACCGACAAAGTGCAGCAACAGTTAGAACTCGAAGCACAATGGTACTCCCATGGGTTCGACGATGGCGTGAAGGCGAAAGCGAGTGGAGATACAGGCTGACATGGAGGCGCGTGGAATCAGCCGTCAATTCAAAAGGATTACAATCGCGCTGACAATTGTCTAATCTCAATGGAAGACTTCAACCAGATGTGGAGGATTTCGGAATGGCTATCAAGGTAGGAGACAAACTTCCCCCCGGCACGCTGTGGGAATTCATCGAAGAGGAAACGCCGGGTTGCAGCATCGGCCCGAACGCGTTCAAGGTCGAGGAAATCACGCCCGGAAAGCGGATTGCCGTATTGGGACTGCCCGGGGCTTTTACGCCGACGTGTTCCGCCAAGCATCTGCCAGGCTTCGTACGGCTCGCCGATGAATTTCGCAGGAAAAAAGTCGACGAAATCTGGTGCCTGTCGGTGAACGACGCTTTTGTCATGGGCGCATGGGGCAAGGAACAGGGTGCCAAAGGCAAAGTACGCATGATGGCAGACGGCAGCGCACAGTATTCCAAGGCGCTTGGTCTGGAATTCGATTTAACGGCGCGCGGCATGGGTGTTCGCTCGCAGCGCTATTCCATGCTGGTGGTCGACGGCGTTGTCAAGGCGCTGAACGTGGACCAACCCGGCAAGTTCGAAGTCAGCGATGCGGAGACGTTGCTGAAGCAGGCGGAGAAGGTTACGCAATTCCTTCCCTGAACGGGCCAATGCATCAAGTAAGGACGGCACCAGCCGTCCTTCTTGTGGCGCCTTTGGCTCGTCTGGTTTATCCCAGTGGCGTAACCAGAAATCCGGCGCGTGGAAAATGCACAACGACTTCGCCGGCAAGTTCATCGTTGCGGCGGATGGCGATGTGCTGAGCCGACAACGATACGATGGTTCCTTCCACCGGAATCTTGCCATAGTCATCCGGCGTCACTTGTACTCGATCACCGGGCTTGCGTCCATTAAGGTCTCCGAGGTCCGGTGCACTGGCGGTTTGCGGCGAAGCATCCCGCGCAATCTGCAGTGCTTCGGCGGAAGTAAGTTCAGGTCCGCGTAAGCCATGGCCGATATTCTTTACGCGTTGTTCCCAGGCGAGCATGTTCGGAAAGGCCTCGAACAGCCGTACTGCATCCGGCAAATTGCCGCGTACGTACCAGACGTTCATGTAGGCATCGACATCGGCCAGGCTCGGCGCATTGCCCAACAACCAGGTACGGCCGTCGTTTAGTTGCGCTTCGATCCAGTCCACATGCGCGCGCAACTGGTCGCGCATCTGCGGGATCGCTGCTTTCATGGCCTGGACGTCGAATTGCTGGCCGCGCAATTGCTCGCGATCTTCGCGAAACTCCTTCGGTACTTGATCGGCGAGCGTGCCGAACACCAGATTCACGGTATTTTGAAAAAAGCTGCGGTCGCTCCACATGCCGAGCATCCATCCCAGTCCGGCGTTGGAACCCGGGAGCAGCGTCGGCACAGGGAAGCGGCGCTCGAGTTCGCGCAGAATGATCTGCGTGTCGCAAAAGATGTCGGCGCCGATTTGCATGGTCGGCGTGCGCCGGTAGCCGCCTGTCATGGGCATGAGGTCGGGACGCGGCATGATGCGCGGGATCAGCACCGAGCTCCAGGCGATCTGTTTGATGCCGAACACGACACGTACTTTTTCCGAGAACGGCGATTTTTCGAAATGGTGCAGAATTATGCGTGGCGTCGCCATGGAGCTGCCTTCAGCCGAGAAAGGAAATAAGGTTATCGAGCACCTCGTCCGGCTTCTCCGCCATCAAGGCATG
>DATMZQ010000444.1:0-3466 GCA_035573615.1 Burkholderiales bacterium
GATCGAGAAAAATGCTTGTCCGACCGTTGGCGCCTGTGGTGGGATGTTTACCGCGAATACCATGTCAACGTCGTTCGAAGCGCTCGGCATGAGTCTGATGCAATCTTCGACCATGGCCTCGCCCGATGCTGAAAAGGCCGACTCTGCGGCGGAGTCCGCGAAAGTGCTTGTTGCTGCCATCAAGAAGAACATACGTCCCCGCGACATCATCACCCGGGAATCCATCGAAAACGTGGTGACCCTGGTGATGGCCACCGGCGGTTCGACCAATGCAGTGCTGCACTATCTGGCGATTGCTTCGGCGGCCGAAGTGCCATGGACCATCGATGATTTCGAGCGGGTGCGTCGCAAGGTGCCCGTGCTTTGTGATCTGAAACCTTCGGGACGTTATGTCGCTACGGATTTCCACAAGGCCGGCGGTGCTCCACAGGTTCTTAAAATGCTGCTGGCGAACGGGTTGCTTCACGGCGACTGCATGACAATTACCGGCCGCACCATCGCCGAGGAGTTGTCCAATATCCCGGCAGAACCGCGCACTGATCAGGATGTGATCCGTCCTTTCACCAACCCGATGTACAAGCAGGGACATCTCGCCATTCTGAAAGGAAATCTGGCCCCAGAAGGATGCGTTGCCAAGATCACCGGTCTGAAAAACCCCTCCATTACGGGACCGGCTCGGGTATTCGATTCGGAGCCCGAGGTCATGGCGGCCATCATGGATCGCAAGATCAAGCCCGGAGACGTGGTCGTGATCCGATACGAAGGACCGAAGGGTGGGCCCGGCATGCAGGAAATGCTCGCACCCACTTCAGCGCTCACAGGACAAGGTTTGGGCGACTCAGTAGGGTTGCTCACCGACGGCCGTTTCTCCGGGGCAACCTGGGGCATGGTCGTTGGCCACGTGGCACCCGAAGCCTATGTCGGCGGTGTCATCGCGCTAGTCAAGGAAGGCGACTCCATTACCATTGACGCCCACAAGCAACTTATCCAGTTGAACGTTTCAGAACAGGAACTGGCGAAGCGCCGCGCGGCATGGACCCAGCCGAAACTCCGCTTCACCCGCGGGCTGCTGGCAAAGTACGCTTACCTGGTGTCCAGTGCGACCAAGGGCGCGGTAACTGATTCGTTCGACCCAAAGAGATAATCCAAATCGCTGCGGGCGCGTGTCTAATGCATGGGATTCGATCCCTTGCCCCAGCTTTGATAGCGGATGCGAGCGAATTCAATGTATTCAGCGAGAAATTTTTGCTGTAAAGCATCGAGTACTTCGTCGCTGGCGCCGTCCTGATGCAATCGCGCCAGTTGCGATCCAGTGAGACCGGCAGCGAAATGCGTGCTGATCTTGCCAAGGCCTTGCGTGCCGATAATGTCGTGCAGGCGCGAAGCGCGGATGCGCGCTGCCACATCGGGTGACGGCGTGCCTTCTTTCACCATTTGTTCAACCTCGCCGATCGTCAGCCCGGGTGCATTGGGATAACCGGGGAAAGCGGTCACCCAATCGGGCAATCCTTCCGGTTTGCCATACGTGTAATAGCGACCCAGGCCGCTCGCATCGGCCATGCCGTTGCCGCCGCTGCCGAGGGTCGCCAAGTCCACCGGCTGCGGATAACACGATACGCAACCCCCGAGGGATTCGCCAAGTACCCAATAACGGGTGAGCAGATCGACATCATTGACAAAAGACTGTTGCAAATAGTCCAGCACAGCCGGCGGCACACCCGCGTCAGCCAGCTTGCCGAAATCCGACCCGCGCAAGGCATAAACGGTCTTCGATGCCGAAACACGGTTAATCGCCTGATCAGCACTACCCTGGCTCAGGGACACCACTTCCGAAATTGGCATCGCCGGCCGTGGAGTCATGATGGAGCAGGCGGAGGATACAAGTGCGCATGCCAGGAGGGACGCTCTGAAGAGCAGACTACGGGACGGGTAGTTGACAGCCATTTTGACTCCGGGTGGGTAACAGCGCATCGGATCGACACGCCCTAAACCTGTTAACGATTAACGCGGCACAACGATGACACCATGCGGATAGCAATAGAAGCAGTTGTGCCACCAATAGGTACTTTCGTATTGCATGCGGGCATCCCATCGGATGCTATCAGCGTAAACGTTCTGCATATAGTCGAGCACGGATTCGGGAACACCTTGGTCGTGCAGCTTGACGATCTGGGAAGCGGTGAGTGGATAAACCGCGCGTGTCTCCTGCAACTCGCGAATGATTTCGTCAGCCGGTTTGCCGTCCTTCGACATTTGCACGATTTGATCCACAGAAGGCGGCGGACGTCGTTCAATGCCGGCGCATCCAGCCAAACCCAGACACCAGAATATGACGACTATCGCTGTCAGGCCCTGTCGCATCCACAGCTTCCTGGTTACTTTGTTCACGCATAGACCTTTGCATGAGGTGGGGGTTCATCCAATTCTCGATTGCCGTGTTACGTAGCCGCGCGATATTGGCCTCGCGTCGTGTGAACTGCTTAGGCCGGGATGTCAGGAACGAGGCGGCTTTCCAGGAGTGCAATCTGATCTTTCAGCAGGAGCTTGCGCCGCTTCAGGCGCCGCAGTCGCAGTTCGTCCAGATCCTGGTCGTGCGACAGTCGTTCTATTACTTCATCCAGATCGCGGTGTTCGACCCGTAGCATTTCCACTTTTCTGCGGACTACTGCGGCTTCCTCCATCGTCAGGTCCATCGTCGCCTCGCGGCAATGTTGCCCGAACCGTTCTTCGCAAACCCGATAGCCGTGATGATTTCCGCAGGCGATAACGCCCGCGGGCTCGGCAAGCACCGTGTTGCAAATGTAATTGCCACAAGGCAACGGAACACCGGAAGATTGCTCATGTACGAAGATGTGCGGCGGGCGACATGCAAAAATGGTACACCGTTTTGGCGGCTGGATCGGCAATTTGCGGGTTTGCGGCGCGATCGTGACGGTGGGAAGGGAGACCGAAGTGGATGACATTACAATGCCGCAAGGCATCTATCCGATGCTCTACGCCTTTTTCGACCCGCATGGAGGGTTGGACAGCCATGCAACGCGCCGGCAAGTTGGCGCCTTCGTTTGCAATGGTGCTCACGGCGTTGCTGTGCTGGGCCTTGCCACAGAAGTGAATAAACTTGGCGATATCGAGCGCAGGCAATTGGTGGAATGGGTAGCAGAGGAACTGAACGGCCGTTTGCCGCTGGCTGTAACGATCAATGCTCCGACCGTACAGGCACAGGTAGAGTTTGCGAAATTCGCACAGTCACTTGGCGCATCGTGGCTGATCCTGCAGCCGCCACCCGAGCGCAATGTTGCAGAAGATTTTTTCATACGATTTTTCGGTTCGGTCGCCGATCGCGTCGATTTGCCGATCGCTGTCCAGAACGCGCCGGAGTATCTCGGTGTCGGGCTCAGCCCGGAAGGCGTGAACACGCTGCATCGAAATCATCCCAATTTCCGCATCCTCAAAGGTGAGGGCCCGG
>DATMZQ010000445.1:0-7041 GCA_035573615.1 Burkholderiales bacterium
AACCTCCAGAATCGCTGCCCGATTTTCCTCCGCTGCCATGCCGTTTTCTGCGACGTTGCTGTTGGACCCAACGGTGACATACAGACGCTTGCCATCCGCGCTGGCAATGACGTTCTTGGTCCAGTGGTGATTGATCGGACCCGCTGGCAAGTCGACAATCTTTTGGCCCGCATCGGTAATTTGCGTGGCGTCGGCTGCGTAATGAAAGCGCATGATCGAATCCGAGTTGGCCACATAGAGCGCATCGCCCACCAGCACCATGCCAAACGGCGAATGCAGGCCCTGCAGGAACACGCTTCGGGTTTCCGCGATGCCATCACCATCCCGGTCGCGCAACAGCGTGATGCGGTTTGCGCTTGGCGTGCCGGCGCCGGCCTTCGCCATGACTTTCTTCATTACCCATCCCTTTACGCCTTTGCGATCTTCCGGCTTCGGAGGCGCATTGGTTTCCGCGACCAGCACATCGCCGTTGGGCAGAACGTATAACCAGCGCGGATGGTCGAGACCCATCGCATAGGCGTTCACCTGTAAACCAGCGGCCGCACTCGGCTTGCCGCCTTCCGGCCATCCCTTGGCGGTGGCAACGTGCATGGTCGGCAGCCAGGTGTGGTGTGGCGGCGGCAGTGCCGGATCTTTTCCCATGCCGGCCTGAACCGGGAGCGTTGCGGTATCGCCGCAGCTCGCAAGGTTCAGGAACAAGAGCGCGATGAATACGAGGCGGAACCTGGTCGAGGTGTTCATGAGCAATCTCCTTGTCGTTGGCAGTGAATGCCATTGAACTTAAGCGATTGACTGGGCCAGTCAGTCATAGTTCTCCTGGCCGATGGAGCCTCGTCAACTCCAGGCAAGATCGGGAACGCAGACAAAGCGTCCTTCATCCAATGCCGTGCGAAGGACAGCGGCGTAACGAAGGCTCTGCCTGCGTCGGGTTCTTGCACCCGGTCATCCTTCAATCTTGAAAAGGTGTTTCCATGAATAAATTGTTTGCTTTAGGAACCGTGCTTGTTTCGTCGGCAATTTGCTGGTCTGCGCATGCCGCCGCACCGAACGATGCGCAGATCGCCGCGATTGTGGTGGCCGCAAACCAGGTCGATATCAACGCCGGCCAACTGGCGAAATCGAAAGCCCAGGACAAGGAAGTAAAAGCCTTTGCAGACCGAATGGTCACCGACCATACGGGCGTCAATAAATCCGCCGTAGACCTGGTGACGAAGCTGAAAGTGAAACCGGAGGAAAACGAGACCAGCCACGCTTTGAAAGCCAACGGCGCGGACACCCTGAAAAGACTCAAGGCGCTCAAGGGAAAAGAGTTTGACAAGGCTTACGTCGACAACGAGGTGACCTACCACGAGACCGTGCTGGACGCCCTGGACAAAACGCTTATCCCCAATGCCAGCAACGAAGAACTCAAGTCGCTATTGGTAAAAGTGCGCCCCGCTTTCGTTGCGCACCTCGATCATGCAAAGCACATCCAGGCGACGTTGGATCACTAGCATGGCGCGCCCCATGGCCGCGGTAAGGATATTGCCGGTCGTCCTGCTCGCGGCTTCCTTTTGCATGGGCGCGGACACCGGCAGGCCCGCGGCTGCAAGCAGCAACGTTCACACCGTTACGATCGAGGCAATGAGGTATCTTCCGGACCGTCTGACAGTGCATGCGGGGGAAACCGTAGTCTGGGTCAATCAAGATCTGTTTCCCCATACCGTGACGGAAGTAAACGGGCGTTTTGACTCGCACGAAATCCAGCCAAACGCCTCCTGGCGATACGTGGCTAAAAAGCCGGGTGCCTTCGATTACGTCTGCACCTTGCATCCATCCATGAAGGGCGCGCTGGTGGTCAAGTAATCGGCCACGCTTCACGGAGCCGCAATTGGGTGGCAGGCCAGTGAACCGGCATGCCCTCGATAGTGTCCGGCGGGTGCACTTCCTTCCAACTGGACTCGCCGGAGAACTTCCGCTCCGAGCGGTACTCAGATGGTATGAAGGAGCAGCCGATGCGCACACCCGGCAGCATTGCCGGCCATCCAATCCACCCCATGCTCGTGACAATACCGATCGGGCTGTGGATCTTCTCGCTTGTGTGCGATCTCATTCACGCCGGCGGCGGCACGACGGCATGGGCAACGGTCGCATTGTTCACCATGGGTGGGGGCATTGTCGGCGCATTGGCTGCGGCCCTGTTCGGCTTTATAGACCTGCTTTCGCTGCCGGCCGGCCCCCGGAAAACCGCCTTGGCTCATATGGCGATCAACCTCGCGGTAGTCGCGCTGTATGCAGTAAATTTTGCGCTACGCCTGCGCGCTGAAACGTCCGAACCGGGCAAGCTCATCTGGCTTTCTGTCATCGCAATCGCGTTGTTGGGAATTTCGGGATGGCTGGGTGGCAAATTGGTTTATGAGCACGGCATCGGAGTGGACACCAAAGCCATCCAGTGACTTTTCATGCTCGCTTGATGTGGTCTCGAGCTGGCTCAACCGCATCAATGTCTGACCCTTTGCAGGCTCCTGCTTGCGCTCATCGATCGTCCCGAATCCATAAAGAATGGCCGCTCCAGGATTTATTTTCTCAACCGGAATTGAAAACAGTATTCCGACCATTTCGGATGGGACCATTCGCGTCGATGAGATGGAGAAATGCGGGCACTATTCCCATTGGCGCACCGACTTCCGCCTGGTAAGCGAACTCGGCATCCGGTTTTTGCGCTATGGGCCACCGCTGCACAAGACGTTTCGTGGCCCAGACCTCTACGATTGGTCTTTCTCCGATGACGCCTTCAATGAACTGCGTCGTCTCGACCTTGTTCCGATCGTCGATTTATGCCATTTCGGCGTGCCGGACTGGATCGGCAACTTCCAGAACCCGGACTTCCCTGCGCTTTTTGCCGATTATGCTTACGCGTTTGCACGTCGTTACCCCTGGGTTCAGCTTTACACCCCCGTCAATGAAATGTCGATTTGCGCGCGCTTCTCTGCGCTGTACGGCTGGTGGAATGAACAACTCCGCGACGACCGATCGTTCGTCAATGCGCTCAAGCATATCGTCAAGGCCAACGTGCTGGCCATGCACAAAATCATATCCGCCCGGCCCGACGCAATTTTCATTCAAAGTGAATCAACGGAATATTTTCATGCAGAAAACCCGAATGCCATAAGACCCGCCGAAATCATGAATTCGAGGCGCTATCTCTCGCTCGACCTGAACTACGGCGTGCGCGTCGACTCGGAAATGTACGAATTGCTGATGGATAACGGAATGACGCGCGACGAATACCATTTCTTCCTGAACAACAGCCTGAAGCATCACTGCATCATGGGTAATGACTATTACGTCACGAACGAGCACCGTGTCGCATCGGATGGTGCCACTTGCGCGTCAGGTGAACTGTTCGGCTACGCCATCATCACCAAGCAGTATTACGACCGTTATCGCTTGCCCGTCATGCATACCGAAACCAATCTTGTGCAAGGCCCGGTCGGCAAAGAAGCGGTCAACTGGCTATGGAAAGAATGGGCCAATGTTCTGCGCGTGCGCAACGACGGCGTTCCCATCGTTGGATTTACCTGGTATTCGTTGACCGACCAGGTTGACTGGGATTCCGCGCTGCGAGAGAACAACGGCAATGTCAATGCACTCGGGTTGTTCGATCTCGAACGCAACATCCGGCCGGTAGGGACTGCTTACAAGACGCTGATTGAATCCTGGCGCGCGATATTGCCGACACAAAGCGTATGCCTGCAAGTACCAGTTGTCTTGCCCAGTGAGCACGGCGACAAATGGGCGCTCGAAAAGCGCATCCAGGCACGGCAACTCGGACCCAGCGGAGCAGAAGCGCCGAAAAATGCCGAATAACAATCTATCCATGCGGCGGTATGAGAACAAAGTGGCCATTGTTACTGGTGCCGCGAGCGGCATCGGTTTGGCTGCGGCGAAACGCCTCGGACAGGAAGGTGCCCGTCTGACGCTGGTTGATTTGCGAGCGGCGCCGTTGCAGGAAGCCGTTGCGATCACGGCGCAGGCCGGTGCCGCTGACGTTTGGACTAGCGTGTGTGATGTTTCAATCGAATCGCAGGTTGAGGCCACCGTGAACGGAACCATCCAGCGCTACGGACACCTCGACGTGGTAGTCAACAATGCCGGACTGATGTCATTCAAGCCTCTCGAGGAATTTACCGGCACCGAATGGAACACGATTCTGGGCGTTGATTTGCTGGGCGCGTTCTTCTTCATCAAGCACGCCTTCAGGCATATGAAACCCGGCGGCGCGATTGTCAACATCGCAAGCATTCACGCGGTCCAGACCACGCCGCTCGTGGCGCCTTATGCCGCAGCGAAGGCCGCGCTGCTGTCGCTTACCCGCTCAGCAGCACTGGAAGGCAGAGCCAAGGGGATACGCACCAACGCCATTCTTCCCGGTGCGATCGAAACGCCGATGCTGAATCAGAATCCCAACGTCAGATCCGGCGTTGAAAAAATCGACCCGACCGAGTTGGGTAATGCCGACAACATAGCTGCCGCCATTGCGTACCTCGGCTCGGAAGAGGCGGCGTTCGTGCAAGGAGCCGGTCTGATTATCGACGGCGGAAGATTGAGTGCGCTATAGGACACTTTTGCGCAGACGCATAAGCCAGTGAGTATGTTCGAGCGCCGGAGCATAAAAAAGCCTCCTGGCTCAGGGAGGTGGAGCCAGGAGGCTTACAGCCGAGCCGCGACTAGCGACGGCGGCCGGGCCGGGGGGAAACCTCTCATTTCACGCGGCAGCAGCTTGCCGCTGCATCCAAAGCAACTATATATGCCGGGATGACGGCTAAATAATACTATATATAGTGGCCCAGTCAAGTCATTTGCCAAAATCTTTTCCGTGCTCCCCAGCCTTTGGGAGCTTCGTTCTGGACGGTGGGACAGGTCAAATCGAGGCGCGAGCGGTGTGGATCAATTCCACAGGTCGTAGCCGAATGTAATCGCAATAACCGAAAAACCCGGCGCAACGAGCTGCACACTTGCGCGCTTGAACTGGTAGCCAAGCGCGGGCGCGACTCCAAAACCAAAACCATCATGGTTAATCGGCAGCTTATCGTCATAGGGTGGTTTGTACCCATAGACCGGCCCCGCCGTCAGCTTGAGGTAAACATGGTTATCGGGCGCGTCGACGAACCACCGCTTCCCGCCATAAATGTACGTGGCGTCCTGATAATAGGAATTCCTGAAGACAACTCCGCCAACGAGCCAATGGCTGCCGGACTCGTACTCGAGTCCAAACAGCCGGGGCCACTGGTTATGGTCGGTATTGTCGACAAAGTGATAGACGTAGGGCCCGATTTGTACAGTGCCGCGATCCCCTTCCCCGATCAGATATGCATGACCGGCGGGCAGATGCATGAGCAACGACAGGCACGCTGCGGCGCGCGCCAGAAACTTTGTTGTTTTTGGCATGATCTTCCTTTTTCGCTGTGCACTAAAGCACAAGCAGTGCTGCGCAAAATACGACTTCGGATGGTCTATTCAGCGCACATTTGTGCAAACGGGTTGGCGAAAAGAGACGTCACAATTAGCGAACGTGGCCAAATGCACGCCTACAGCCGGTAAACAGACTGTCGGTCAACTTGCGGAAAAGATGGCCGGCACCCAGAAAGGCGCCAACGCGACAAGGAGCGTAACCAACGTCCCAACCACATAAGTCAATTCGTCCAGGGCATTCACGACTTCGGCAACAGCACAACTTATTCCATCGCACTAAGCCCCCGATTGGTGAGAATTTAAGCGCCAAGGTCTCCCGAACTCACCGCGATGGCACTTTGAACAGGAAGAGTTACAGCAAATTGTAGAAACTTTTATTTGGGATTGGGAGGCGGCGCACTTCCCAAAAGGAAACGAAATGGTTCGGTTCATTTTATCCATAGCAATTATCACGTGCCTCCTCGTGGGCTGCGCAGCTGTGATGAACCAGTTGTCCGGTCGCGGAATCATCAGCCATCAAAAATCAGAGACCGACGACAGCGAGTTCGTGGAAGTGTCGGGGAACAACGTGCTGAGCAACGCGGGAATGTCGAGTTTCGGAGGTGCGATGCTGGGAGGACGATGGGAGTCCATCACGCCCGACATCGTCTATATCACTGTGAGTTATGCATCCAGCGCGAATGGCGAACCGATCGTCATCGAATTCGATGAACTGCGGATCAACGTAAATGGAAGCATTTCCAAATTCAAGCCGGCCGCGCCAGGAATTATCAGCATGCGGCTTGCGTATCTGCAGGGCATGCTTGCAGCTGATCAATGCACGGTCCAACTCATCCGCGGAACAGACGTTACCGAAGGTGACTTCACGATCGATTCTGACGGCGGCAAGCGCACAGCGAAAGCAGACCTCCAACGCTTTTACGATAAAGTTCGCGCCACAAAAGCTGACCGCCTGGCAAAGCAGATTTAGTTCAGAGGGCCTTTGAGTCGCAGCGCACCTCGAGCCCTGCATCCCAATCTGACAGGCTTCTAGCCCGGTTATCTGACAATGCGCTGTAAAAGCGCGTCCAAGTGTCAGGAACTGTTGCACGTGTCAGCGATCTGAAACTGGGTGGTCCCTGTTCTCAGCAAAGTGACGAAGTGGCCGTTAGCCCCTTACCTGTAGGAAAGCTGAAAAGCGCGCTGAATATAGCGATTGTGGCGCCGCTGTTTGAAAGCGTTCCACCCAAGCTCTACGGCGGAACTGAACGGGTTGTTTCTTTTTTGACTGAAGAATTGGTTCGCCAGGGACACGCTGTCACGCTGTTCGCGTCCGGTGATTCGGTGACTGCGGCGCGGTTGCATGCCTGCTCGCCTCAATCTCTGCGGCTCGGATTGGACAGCGGCGACCCTTTTGTCTCGCAACTGGCCCATATCGTTCTGATGCAGGAAGTCATCAGCCAGGCGCCCCTGTTCGATATTATCCATTTCCATCTGGACCACGTGCATTTGCCAGCCATCGCGGGGCGAGGGTTGCCGGTAGTAAGTACCCTGCACGGACGCATGGATCTGCCGCTGCTGCCCGAGATCTACGATCATTGCAGGGAC
>DATMZQ010000446.1:0-8257 GCA_035573615.1 Burkholderiales bacterium
CCTGCCGGACTGTTTCTCGCCAATCTCGCGGTGCTGGGCTTCAGCTGGCTGTCGGGGGATCAGTTCCTGCAGTGGGGATGGCGCATACCATTCTTCCTCAGCATTTTCCTGATTGCGATCGGACTCTATATTCGCCTGAACATTTTGGAGACACCGACATTTGCGCGGCTGCTGGCAGAGAACCGGATCGAACGCGCGCCGATGGTCGAAGTCATCAAGCGCCATCCGCGCGAAATTATTTTGTCGGCCTTGGCCCGCATGGCAGAGCAGGCACCGTTCTATATCTTTACTGCGTTTATTTTTACGTATGCCACCCTGCAGCTAAAGACCTCACGGGATTTCATCCTGACTGCGCTTCTGGCCGCCTCGGTATTTTCATTCTTCAGCGTGCCATTCAGCGGCTGGCTGTCCGACCGCATCGGCCGCAAGAACATGTACATGATCGGTGCTGTCACCACCGGCGTGTTCGGATTCGCCTACTTCGCCATGCTGGACACCATGATACCGCAATGGATTTTCATCGCGATTTTCATCTCGCTGATCCCGCACGACATGATGTATGGCCCGCAGGCCGCATTGATTGCAGAATCGTTCACCGGCCGGTTGCGATACAGCGGCGCGTCGCTCGGCTATCAGCTCGCCTCCATCATTGCCGGTGGCCCGGCGCCGTTGATCGCCGCCGCGTTGTTCGCGCATTACCACTCGGGCTATGCAATTGCGGCCTACATTGCCGCGTGCGCGATCATCAGCCTGCTCGCAACGGCCATGCTGCGCGACTACACCAACAAGGATATCTCCCGGGAATACGATGGCAAATGATCTGGCAGGAAGGCGGCATGCATGACTGATTTCGAAGCAATCAAGCGCCAGCAACAGCACACCTGGGCGCTGGGTGATTTCGCGATGATCGGCTGGAACACGGTTTATCCGGGCGAGCTGCTGTGCGAGGCGGTGGACCTGCGCGCCGGCGAAAGAGTGCTCGACGTGGCGACTGGCAGCGGCAACACGGCGTTGTCCGCGGCACGCCGCAATTGCGACGCGACTGGCATCGATTATGTGCCGGCGTTGATTGAGCGCGCGCGTCAGCGTGCAGCGGTGGAGCATTTGTCCGCGAAATTTGAAGTCGCCGACTGCGAGGAAATTCCGTTTGCCGACGCGAATTTCGACGTCGTGCTGTCCGTCTACGGCTCGATGTTCGCGCCCGATGCACAGCGGGCTGCGGGCGAGCTGTTGCGCGTATGCCGCTCGGGTGGCCGCATCGGCATGGCGAACTGGACACCGGAGGGCTTCTGGGGGCAGACCTTTGCGCTCGTGGCGCAATATCTTCCGCCGCCAGCGGGGGTGCGAGCACCAGCCGAATGGGGAACGGAAAAACGTCTCACGGAATTGTTCGGCCAAGCGGTCGCAGCCACTCGCGTGGCACGACGCAGCGCCCTGTTTCGCTTCCGCAGCAGTGCGCACTGGATCGAGGTGTTCAGCCGGTATTTTGGCCCGATCATCCGCGTGCGGGAAACGCTGGACGATAAGCGTCGCAAGGATTTTTTCCTGGAACTGGACGCGACGCTGAACCGGTTCAATGTATCGGGTGATGACACGCTCGTGGTGTCGGCGGACTATCTCGAAGTTGTCATGACCAAGCGCCTCTCTTGATGCAGGTCGGGCGGACGCCGGCTCCGGATGTTGCGCCGCGGCGCCCGTGTTATGTCAGGAATAACCAGTCTGGTATGCCGGCAGCGGGGATGCTTGCCGCTGCGCATCCCGTTAACATGGCGCACATTCATCGTGAGGGCTTGCCATGGCACAACAGACGTTTGGATTCATTGGAGTCGGCCGCATGGGCGGGCTCATGTCGGCGCGCTTGCTGGACGCCGGCCATCAGGTGGTCATCTACGACGTAGCCGAGGAAGCAGTGGCAGTGCTGGAGAAAAGGGGCGCTCGGCGTGCAGCGTCCGCTGCGGCAGTCGCCGGCCTGGCGGAGACGGTATTCCTGAGTCTGCCGAATCCCGAGATCGTGCAGCGCGCGGTCCTTGACCACGCAGGAATCATTGAAGGCGCCAAGGTCAAACACGTGGTGGATTTTTCCACCATTGGTCCGCGCACAGCGGGTCTGGTTGCCAAGGGGCTTGCCACACGCAACGTCATCTACGTCGATGCGCCGGTCAGTGGCGGGCTCAAGGGCGCGCGCGAGGGCACGCTCGCCGTCATGGTGTCCTGCCCGAAGGCGATCTATGCGCAGCTGGAAGCCATCCTGAAGACATTCGGCAAACCGTTTCATCTGGGCGAAAACGCAGGGCAGGCCCAAACCATGAAGCTCGCCAATAATCTGCTCGCGGCCGCTGCGATGGCATTGACATCCGAGGCGATGGTCATGGGTGTGAAGGCCGGACTCGATCCGAAAGTCATGCTGGACGTATTGAATGCCGGATCAGGACGCAACAGCGCTTCCCAGGACAAATTTCCGAAGTCAGTGCTGCCGGGAACGTTCGATTTTGGCTTCGCTACCGGACTTTCCTATAAGGATGTGCGCCTTTGCATCGACGAAGCTGAAGCGCTCGGCGTGCCGATGGTCTGTGGCGCCGCCGTGCGCCAGATGCTTGCCGTGACCAATGCAATGTACGGCCCGGATTCGGATTTCACGTCGATGTGCAAAGTGGTCGAGTCGTGGGCTGGCGTCGAAGTGCGCAGCTGATGCGCGCCGGACAACGCTAAACTTCAACAGGAGATCTGACATGTCAATTGCGACGCAAGCGATGAACAAGCCGCTGATCACGGAAGCGCACGAACCGCTCGCTGCACGCATGGCGCGCAGCGTTGTTGCGTTCTCCGGGGACAATTTGCCAGCCGAAGTGAAGGCCAAGGTGAAGCTGTGCCTGATGGACCTGATTGGTTGCGCATTTGAATCGCGCGCACTGCCCTGGAGCCGTCAGGCTCAGAGCATCGCTGAACGCGCAAGCAATGGCGGCACTGGTGCGACCATCATTGGAGCGCCCGGTGCCTTTGCCTTTGGCGATGCCGCGTTCGTGAATGCAGTCATGGGCCATGGCCTGGTGCGGGAAGACATGCATGCCGGAAGCATCAGCCATCTGGGTATTGCAGTATTGCCTGCACTGCTGGCGCTGTCGCAATATCGCCGCAGCACCGGGCGCGATTTCATGGCCGCCGCGGTGGCCGGCTATGAGGCGGGCGGGCAAGTCGGCAGAGCGGCCATGGATGCAGAAGTTGCCGCGATTCATCGTCCGACCGGAATTACCGGCCCGATCGCGGCGGCTGCAGCAGGTGCGCGCCTGCTCGGATTCAGCGTTGAGCAGGCAACCAGTGCGATTGCGCTTGGCGCCAATACAACGGCCGGATTCAATCAATGGGCCCACACCGGCGGCAGCGAAATGTGGTTCCAGGCTGGTTTTGCCGCGCGCAATGCCGTAGCCGCCGTCCGGCTGGCGGAAAGCGGCGCCTTCACTTCCCCGACGGCGCTGGACGGCGAAGCCGGACTGTTTGCCGCGCTGAAAAAGCGTTCGGCGTCCTCCCGGGTGCAGTTATTCTCAAGCGCGCCCGAGATCCTGTCCGTCTATCACAAGCCGGTGCCGGCATGTAATTTCGCACAGACTGCCAGCCAGGCTGCGCTGCGGCTCGCGCGCAACGGAACGGCGGCGGAGCGCATTGCATCCATCACGATCCGCGTGCCGCGCGCCGGCGCACTGTACCCGGGTTGCGATTACACGGGACCGTTTGCGCATGTCCTGCAGGCCAAGATGAGCATCCAGTACAACGTCGCCGCGGCATTGCTGGAAGGCGGCGTATCGGAAAAGAATTTCAAACTGCTCAACGACGCGCGACTGCACAAACTGCTCGGGCTGATGAACCTGGAGATCGATGACCAGATGACAAGGGATTATCCAGGCAAGCAGGGCGGCGAAGTGGAACTGCGCGACGCCGGCGGTGCCGTGCAGCGCCTGCGACTGGAAGATGTCATCAACGCCACCCCCACGGAGGTTCGTGAGCGTTTCCGGTCGGCAACCGAAGAAGCGGTGGGCAAGGCGCGTGCGCAGGAAATCGAACAGGCAATCGAAACATTGGACCGCAGCGACGATGCCGCGAGCCTGGCGTGCCTGTTGAACGCGCGATGACCGTATTGCGCGCTTTGACTAGGGTTCGGCGAAGGGTCGCTGCGCGAGCAACCTTCGGCAGAGTGTCGTGAACATAGCGCAATTTCTCGAGAATTTTCTGCAGTCGTTGATTGCAGGATTGCTGACGGGCTCGATCTACGGCCTGATGTGCGTGGGGCTGAGCGTCATCTTCGGCGTCATGCGCGTCATCAATTTTGCGCACGGCGATTTCATGATGCTCGGCATGTACGCAGCTTATTATGCGTTTGGCTTGCTCGGGATCCATGCCTTGTTTGGCAGCGCGGCTGGACCTTATGTGGCCGCATTGCTGGCGGGCCCGGTGATTTTTCTGGCGGGTGTACTGGCGCACCGGCTGCTGATTGGCAAAGTCACCGGCATGCGCGGGAGTGTTCTGCAGTCCGAAGGCCATTATGCGCAATTGATACTTACGCTGGGGCTCGCGCTGATTCTGCAGAACGGCGGCCTCTATCTGTTCGGCTCCACTCCGGTTTCGATTGCCACGCCGCTGGCATCCAATGCCTGGCCGGTGGGACCGCTGTACGCAGACAAAATCGAAGTCTTCGTCAATCAGGGACAGATGGTCGCAGCGGTCATCGCTGTTGTAGTGGTAGTTGGGTTTGTGCTGGTCATGAATCGTTCGCGCCTCGGCAAGTCCTTGCGGGCGGCCGCGGACAATCCGGAAGCGGCCACGTACATGGGCATCGATGTGGAGCGCTCGCACCGGCTCGCGTTCGGCTTCGGCGTGGGCATCACGGCCATAGGCGGCGGCTTGCTGGCATCGGGTACTTCTTTTCAGCCTTATGTCGGCCTCGAGTACGTCATCGTCATGTACGCCGGCGTGGTACTGGGCGGCCTGGGCAGCGTGCCCGGCGCTTTCTTCGGCGGGCTGACCATCGGCCTGGTGCAGCAGCTGTCTACGCTGTTCCTGCCAAATCAACTGCAGAACACGGCAATTTTCGTGTTCTTCCTGTTCATCGTGCTGCTGCGTCCCCAGGGATTGTTCGGTGCGGCGTTGAGGCGCACCTGACATGCTCGATGTTAACTGGCGCCGCCAGACGCTGCTGATCGGAGCGTTTGCTGTTGCGTATGGCGTACTGGCGGCGTTCGTCGAGCATTCCTATTACCTTCTGATTCTGGCCGTGGTCCCGGTCTGGGCCGTCATGGGTCTGGCGTGGAACCTGTTGAGCGGCTACAGCGGATTCGTCTCGTTTGGCCATGCCGCATTTTTCGGGTTGGGCGCCTATTTCGTCGCCCTGGCGCAAATTCACTGGGGGCTTTCGCCCTGGCTCGGCATACCCGGCGCCGCAGTGGTCGGTGCATGTGCCGGACTGGTGGTCGGTATTCCGACCTTCCGCCTGCGCGGTCACTATTTTGCACTTGCCATGCTGGCCTATCCGCTGGCGCTGCTTTATGTGTTTGAGTGGCTCGGTTATCAGGAACTCGCACTGCCCATGCAGCGCGACCATGCGTTCGCCTACATGCAATTTGAAAATCAACATTTGTATGTGTGGCTGGCGCTGGCAATGATGGTCGGGGCAATGCTGTTGACCGGCCGGGTCGAACGCTCGCGTTTCGGCATGGCGCTGGTTGCGATCCGCGAGGATGAAGCGGCCGCAGAAGCCGCCGGCATTCGCACGCTGGCCTGGAAACTCAAAGCGATCACGCTGAGCGGCGCGCTGGCCGGTGCGGCAGGGGGCTTTTATGCCGTAGTGCTCCTGGTGGTTACGCCACCCGCAGTGTTCGGCATGCTGGTTTCGGCACAGGCGCTGATTGTCGCCATGTTCGGCGGCGTAGCGACGTTATGGGGACCGGTCATAGGTGCCGTCGTGCTGGTGCCGTTGAGCGAAATCCTGCATGCGCAATTGGGCAATATCATTCCGGGCATTCAGGGCGTGGTCTATGGCGTTGCGATCGTGGCGGTGATTCTGCTGGCGCCGGAAGGCGTGTTCTGGAAAGTCAAAGATATGCTCGTGCGCCGCCGCGAACGTTCGGTACCCGAGCTGGCAGCTGCGATTGTTGCCGATGTTGTGGTGTTGCCGGTCAACAGACACCGTTCTGACGGACCGATTGCAATGGAAGTGCGCAGTGTCTCGAAAGCCTTCGGCGGCTTGCAGGCGGTGCGCGACGTCAGCATTCGCATCACGCGCGGCGAAATCCTCGGCATCATTGGACCGAATGGAGCCGGCAAGACCACGTTGTTCAATCTTCTGAACGGATTCATTGCCACCGACCAGGGAGACATTCTGTTCGAAGGGGTCGATATCGCTGGCCGGCGACCCTATGAGATCTGTGCCGCGGGCGTGGGGCGGACGTTCCAGGTCGTGCGTCCTTTCCGGCGCATGAGCGTGCTGGAGAACGTCGTGATTGGCGCGTACGTGCATTGCGCCACTGACGCGCAGGCGCGGGCGACCGCCGAAGCCGCGCTGGCACAGGTTGGCTTGCAGTACCAGCAACACAAATCCGCGAGCATGCTGACGAACAAGGAGCTGCGCCTGCTGGAGATCGCAAGGGCCCTTGCCGGACAGCCGCGGCTGCTGCTGCTGGATGAAACACTGGCGGGCCTGGGGGCAGCAGAAGTGGATGAGATCATCGCTGTGGTGCGCAAGCTGGCGACGCAAGGCATTACGATTGTCATCATCGAACACACCATGCAGGCCATGGTGCGGCTGGTGGATCGTTTTGTCGTGCTGAATGAAGGCGCGTTGCTGGCGGAAGGACTGCCGCAAGACATCACACGCAACAGCGCGGTGATCGATGCCTATCTCGGCAAGCGCTGGAGAGCCGCCAATGCTTGAAATCGAAAACGTGAGCGCGGGCTATGGAGCCGTGCCGGTACTGAACTCGGTCAGCTTGCGCGTGAAGCGCGGCGAATTCGCCGCGATAGTGGGCCCCAACGGCGCCGGCAAGACGACGTTGTTCAAAACCATATCCGGCATCGTGCGGCCGACTTCGGGCAACATCCGTTTCGACGGCCACGATCTGCTGGCGATTGCACCTTCGGCGCGGGCACATCTCGGGATTGCGCACGTTCCGGAGGGACGCCAGATATTCCCGTCGTTGACGGTGCTGGAAAATCTCGAGATGGGAGCGTATACGCCAGCCGGACGCCATGCCTGGAAAGAAAACCTGGAGAAAGTCCATCAGTGGTTTCCGGTGCTGGCGCAGCGCGCATCCGCGCGCGCGGGCGAGTTGTCCGGAGGACAACAGCAAATGCTGGCCATTGCGCGCGGACTCGCGTCATCGCCGAAGCTGCTGATGCTCGATGAGCCTTCGATGGGTCTCGCGCCAACGGCCGCCGACGAGATCTTCGAACGCATCGTTGCCATCCATTCCGGCTCCGGTCTTACCGTGCTGCTGGTGGAACAGCGCGTGGCCGAAGCGCTGCATTACGCCGATCGCGGTTACGTACTGGAGGGCGGCCGCGTCGTGCTCGAAGGCAGCCATGACGAACTGAAAAGCAACGACCGGATACGCCAGGCGTATCTCGGCATGTAGCAAGATCTACCTACACAAACCGGGAGAATCATCATGGGCAAGACAATCATGTTCGCGCAAAAGCGTGTGCTGGGGCTGTTGGTGGCGGCTGCGCTGTGCACGGCGCTCGATAGTGGCGCGCAGACGAAAGAAGTGGAAGTCGGACTGATCGCGCCGATGTCCGGGCCGTATGCGCGCCAGGGCCAGGTCATGAAGATGGCGGCCGATATGGCGATCGAAACCATCAACCAGCAAGGAGGTATCAAAGCCCTCGGCGGCGCGAAACTCAAGCTCGAGATTTTCGATGCCGGTGACAGTGTTGAAAAAGCGAAGAATGCCGCGCAGCGCATGGTGGCGGATGCGCCGAATCTGGTTGTGGCCACCGGAGCCTATCTTAGTTCTTTCACGCTGGCCGTCACTGAAGTCACCGAGCGCGCGCAATTGCCGGTGCTGACGTTTTCCTATTCCGATTTGATTACGTCGCGCGGTTTCAAGTATGTGTTCCAGACATCCGCGACCGGCGTGCAGCAGGCTGAAGGATCGCTGCCGGCATTGATCGACATGGCGCAGAAGGCCTCCGGCCAGCGGCCAAAGACGGTCGGCATTGTCATGGACAACACCGCTGCATCCGTATCGTTCGTCAAACCGATGCGGGACCA
>DATMZQ010000447.1:0-4247 GCA_035573615.1 Burkholderiales bacterium
TGCTAGCGGCTCCCTCAGTCACGAAACCGTCTCGCAGCAGCACCGTTTCAGCGCATCCCGCTTCGACTGCCTGCTGGCGCAGCAGCACATTTGGCAATAACGAGATTGCCTTGATATCGCAACGCCACCAGCGATTGTCTACCGCAGTGATCGCGCATACTCCATCTTTTACTTGCCGCAGCGGAGGTGTCGTCAGCGGATTGCTCATGACGAATACAGTCGGTGTGATAGTGGCTGGAAAGGCATGGTCCCGCTTCGCCGGTCCACGGGTGATATGTATGTAGATCGATTGATCCTCAGGTTCGTTCAGCTGCACGAGGCGTTCTATCAGGCGTTTCCAGCTGGGATCATCGTGCGGATTTGCGAGCGAGATACTGTTCAGACTGTGCTGAAGGCGTTGCAGATGTTGGGCCAGCCGGAAAGGAAGGCGCGAATAGACCGGAATAACCTCGTAAACGCCGTCGCCAAAAATAAAGCCTCGGTCAAGCACCGGAATGCGTGCCTGCTCGATCGGCATGAACTCGCCGTTCAGGTAGATCATGCAAATGCTCCAGAAAATTTCCGATAGAGCAGGCGTAAGCTATGCCAGGTTCGGATAAAAACATTTGCGATGCCAACGTTTTCCAGCGCTATGACCGTTTGTTCGTCAAACGGCTTGCCATCAAGAGTCAGCTTTAGAGTGCCAACCCGGTCCCCAATTCGTATCGGTGCCATGAGCGGTTGCATGCTTTCCATCGTGGCCTTGAGCCGCTCGGAAAACCCCCTCGGCAAGGTGACAAAGTAATCGCTGGCCAGCCCGGAGTGCAGTTCGTTGCTATTGCCTTTCCATACCGGCAGCGAATGAACAGGCTGCCCTGCACTGTAGAGCCTTATCGTATCGAAAGCCTCGAAGCCGTAATTCAATAGTTTCTGTGCATCGACCGCCCGGCCATTTTCCGAGCCGGCGTCGATAACCACGGCGATGAGGCGCCGCTCATTTCGCTGTGCAGAGGCCACCATGCAATAGCCGGCGCTTGTTGTATAGCCGGTCTTCAGTCCGTCAACGAAAGGATCGCGTCCGAGTAGCCGGTTGCGGTTGTACTGCGTTATGTTGTTGTGGCGGTACTCGCGCACCTTGTACATTGCAAAGTACTGTGGAAATTCGTCGATGATTGCACGCGATAATGTTGCCATGTCTGCGGCAGTGGAAAAATGTTGGGCGTTCGGCAGGCCAGTGGCGTTTACAAAGTGGGAATTTTTCAGTCCCATCCGGGCGGCTTCACGGTTCATCGCCTCCACGAAGGCTTCTTCGCTTCCCGAGATGCCCTCGGCCAACGCTATTGCCGCATCGTTGCCCGATTGTACGATCATGCCATTGAGCAACGCCTCGACCGGCACGCTTTCGTTGATGGTCAGGAACATGCGCGACCCCGGCGCACGCCAGGCTTTCTGTGAAACGGTGAACGGCTGTACCAGCGTGATTTGCTTCTGCCTCAATGCATCGAATACCACGTACGCGGTCAGCAGCTTGGTCAGCGATGCCGGTTCGATGCGATCATCCGGATTCCGGGCTGCGAGCGTTTGCCGGCTCTGAAAATCGATCAGGAGATAAGCCCTTGAACTCAGCGACGGTACTGGAGCGCTGGAGCCAGGCAAACCTTCGGCGAACGCCAAGGAGCCCGACAGAAAGGCGATTAAGGCAAGGAATTTGATCATCGTGAAGCGGCCAAATTATACAGGACGTATGTGGCCTGACCGTTGCCGCGCTGGTTGACCTCTGGAACAATGCGCCAAGACCATCGGTACTTCGTCATGACAACTTTTTTTCCCAAGCAAAGCGTACAGCGAATGTTGATACTGCTCTGCCTGTGCGTTGGAACTCCTGCGCAAGCTGCTGAACTGGTAAAGATCCTGGACCCGTGGGCGCGTGCTACGGTGCCGGGCCAGAAAGTGGGTGGCGTCTACATGGAGATTGTCGCACGAGAAAATTTGCGCCTGACCGGGATAAGGACTACAGCAGCGGAATCCGCGCAAGTGCACGTGATGAAAATGGAAAACGGCATGATGAGGATGCGGGCCGTTCCATTTCTGCAATTGCCCGCAGGTAAGCCAGTCAAGCTCACGCCGGGCGGCTACCACATCATGCTGTACGATCTGCGGCGCTCACTGGTATCGGGGCAAGAACTCTCGCTTGAACTGACCTTCGAAGATGCGGCGAAACAACAGTACCGGGTCCCGGTGAAAGTGATCATTCGTGACCGGGAAGCGGGAGTGAGTTACGGGCACGAGGCCCAATAGTTAACCGTTCACGAAGCTAAGTTTTGCAATCCAGCCTTCATCTACCCAGCGGCGAAGCGTGCCGGCGGCACGCGCCGCTGCCTTGTCTTCGGGAAACCATTGGCACAGACCGCCGCAGATTTCCTCAAAGCTTGCACCAGCAAGCAGTGCTTTAAGTGCCCACGCTTCATCCGCCTCCAGCGATCGAAACAACGGCGTATCGTCCTTGCGCCAAATCACCCAGGTAACTGGCTCAGCGGACACCTGTACTGGTATTCGTCCTTTATCGCCGGTTGCTTTCCAGATGGCCACGGCATTCGTGGTGAGCTCCACGAGATGCAAGGCTGCCGGTGGCAAAAAGCGCATCTCCGGCCATAAGTGCGCTGGGACTGTTGACACATCTTCGAAGCTGACAGACTGGCTGTCTGCAGCGTCGAAAGCGAGTCCCAAAGTCCATTCAAAATGCGCCAGCTCAGCGAGCAGGGGATTTTCCGAATACGGAAGCGTCGATCCAAGAAATTCCGCCAGCTGGCCGCCAAACCAGCGCACGTTGCGAAAAGTAGAAGGATAGGCGTCCAAATATTCAAGCGCAGCAGCGTCGAACGATTCATCGCCAAGATATTCGCGCGAAACCGGGTAGTCTTTGCCCAGCACTTCGAGCAGTCGAAGCCGATAGGCATCACGATATATGCCGAGCCTGATGCGGCGGAATTCATCGCTTGAGCCCTCGATTTCGCCTTCTATAGCGCCGTCACCAGCCAGAATGCCGGCCTGCAGCAGCGACTCGATTGCGGCAAGCTGCTTCACGCGGCCACCTTGGCAGGCAGCGTTCTTTCCGCAATTTCGCGCGCATGGTTTAATTCGCTCACCAGTTCAGCAAGTGGGGGGATCTGATCGTCGCGTTCAATCATGGTGGCGACATTGCCAAAACGGCGCAGCGCGCTCGCATACAGTTCCCATACCGGATCGATGATGTCGGCGTCATGCGTATCGATGATATGCGTACCGCAATGGCGGTGTCCCGCCAAATGGATTTGCCGGACTCGGTCAATAGGGATGCCGTCGAGGTATTCAATCGCATCGAAGCCGTGATTGAACGCGCTGACGTAGACGTTGTTGACATCAAGCAATATGTGACAATCGGCTCGGCGGGCAATCTCGGCCAGGAAATGCCACTCGCTCATCTCTGATCCCCGGAATGCCAGATAACTGGAAACGTTCTCCAGCAGAATCTGGCTTCCCAGAAAATCCTGCACTTGGCGAACACGAGCAGCAATGTGCCCCACTGCTTCTTCCGTATACGGAATCGGTAACAAATCGTGCAGATTCTTGCCCGCGATCCCGGTCCAGCAGAGGTGATCAGAAATCCAACCTGGCTCCGTGCGCTGCATCAGGTGTTTGAGCGCCTTCAGGTACCCATAGTCGAGAGGATCGGCACTGCCGATAGAAAGCGATACGCCATGCAGGGCTACCGGATAGTCAGCGCGTATGCGATCGAGGTAGTGCAGTGGCTTGCCTCCGGGCACCAGATAGTTCTCGGTTACTGCTTCAAGCCAGTCCACACGTGGATGGCTTTCGAGGATCGGCTGGTAGTGTTCGGTGCGCAGGCCAAGCCCGAACCCTTGTACAGATGCCATAGAAACCCCAAGGAACAATTTAAGAACGAAGTCATAACCGTGGAACTAACCTTGTCGCCCGCTGCGGTCTCATGCAGCGAGCGAGTAAAGGCAGCCTGTCACGGCCGTGCAAGGAATCAACCCGATCCCCGCACGCAAACATACGTAACAAACCAGATGTTGGATGCCGCCGGGTATCGGGGGAGCTGGCCTTGAAAATTCATGTTCCGGCCCCAAAAGACGCGCGCAAGTCGCTAGCCGATTGGCTAATAACGGCTCTTGAAAGCTTGCCAAGCGCGCCTATATAGCGTTTGGGGCACCGGTTGCCCACCCTAATTTAAAGGAGACACAAATCATGGCCAATATGACTCGCTA
>DATMZQ010000448.1:0-2914 GCA_035573615.1 Burkholderiales bacterium
AAACTGAAAATTGAATCATCGGCATTGCCCACGGTACTGCCGCAAACGTATGACAAATGGGCTTGCGGATCGAGGTCAATGGACAAAGGGTTGTAGCCCCGCCTGGCCAGCGCGGCCGTGAGGTTCAGTGAAGTCGTCGTCTTGCCGACTCCGCCCTTTTGATTGAAAACCGCGATCTTGGCCATGGCAGACCGCCGAAACGCGAATTGCCGCACGGCTGAAGAAGTCACAATACTGATGGAATCAGTTGGTTGTCAATGAACTTTCAAGTGACTTTGATTTGTCGTCGGCATTTCGATACTGTGCGCGCTCGCGGATGCTGCGGATCCGTGACCTATTGCGGCGCCCATGCGCGCTCGTTCTTACAGCGAGCCGGCGTGTTCAGAAGGTGTGATAAAGTCCAGTCCCGCTGTCGTGCCCGAGAGATGCGCTTCAATCACATGCGCGAAACCGCAGCGTGCAGCGATGTCGCGGTCTTTCCAGATAATAATGAGCAACGACTCCTACCTTGCTGCGCTCACGCGCATGGGGTTGCTTCAGCCCGGTGAACTTCCCGCCATTACGCCTCTCACCGGCGGTGTGTCCTCGGATATCGCGCGGGTTGACCTGAAAACCGGACCCATCTGTATCAAGCGAGCGCTTGCAAAGCTGAAGGTCAAAATGGACTGGGAAGCGCCGGTCGAACGCAACCGCTATGAGATCGACTGGATGCGCACTGCGGCCGGCATTGAACCGCTTGCCGTACCAAAAGTGCTCGGAGAGGATCGCGAAACCGGCACGTTTGCCATGGAATTCCTGGATGAGGCGCGCTATCCGGTCTGGAAGAACCAGCTGCGTGACGGCCTGATAGTCGACGACACCGCCCGCCAGGTTGGTGAGCGCATTTCATCGATTCACGCGCACACGGCGGGCCACATCGATGTCGCGCAAAATTTTTCTACTGACCATATCTTTTTTCCGATCAGGCTCGAGCCTTATCTTTCGGCCACTGCCAAGAAGCATCCCGACTGCGCTGAACGGCTGGAGAGCCTGGTGCGAGTTACCGGCGCCACGAAAAAAGCGCTCGTGCATGGCGATGTCAGCCCGAAAAACATTCTGGCCGGCCTTGACGGAGCAGTGTTCCTGGACGCCGAGTGCGCGTGGTATGGCGATCCAGCATTCGATCTCGCGTTTTGCCTGAATCATCTGCTGCTGAAGTGCGTCTGGAAACCGCAGTGGCAGTCGCGTTATCTGGAAAGCTTTGACACGCTGGCGGCAAGCTACCTTGCCAACGTCAGCTGGGAATCGCGAGACGACATCGAAGAACGTGCCGCGCATCTGTTGCCCGGCCTGCTGCTTGGTCGCATCGACGGCAGGTCGCCGGTGGAGTACATCAACACCGAGGCACAGCGCGAGCAGGTGCGCCGCGTAGCACGGGCGCTGCTGATGCGGCCGGTTGACAGCCTTGCTGGCGTACGCGAGTCCTGGCAACGCCGGCTCGTGTGAGAACCGATTCAGCATTACAGAAGCGAAAGTGTTCATGACCGACACCACGATTACGAAAATCCATGGCCGGCAAGTTTGGGATTCGCGCGGCCGGCCCACGGTTGAAGTCGAAGTGCATGTCTCGGGCGGGGCAGTCGGACGCGCGATCGCACCCGCCGGCGCATCACGTGGAGCAAATGAAGCGGTCGACTTGCGCGATGGCGGCCAAGCCTTCGGCGGGATGGGCGTGACGAGAGCGGTCGCGCACGTCAACAACGAAATATCCGGCTTGCTGCTCGGGCGCAATGCGCTTCGCCAGGCCGAGATCGACGACGAACTGATTGCCTGCGACGGCACGCCAAACAAGTCCAGACTTGGCGGCAACGCCATGATTGCCACGTCGATGGCTGTTCTGCACGCCGTGGCCGGCGCGCATCGCGTGCCGCTGTACGCTTACCTGGCACAGGGCAAGAGTGTGCGCATGCCGCTTCCCGAGATACAGATCTTTGGCGGGGGTGCGCATGCTGGACGGCGTGTCGACATCCAGGATTTCATGGTGATGGCGCTGGCCGCGCACAGTTTCAGCGAAGCGGCCGCCATCACGGCCGAAATTTATCGGGCTGCCGGCGAGTTGATGCATGACGCGGGCAAGCTGCAAGGCGTCGCTGACGAGGGCGGTTTCTGGCCCGTGTTCGACTGCAACGAGGACGCCCTCACCATGCTTATGCGTGCGATCGAGCGGGCCGGTTACCGTCCGGGCACGGACGTGGGCATATCGCTCGACATCGCAGCATCAGAATTCGGGCGGGACGGCCGCTATCGGATCGAAGGGCGTGACCTGGACAGCGACGGCTTGTGCGAAATGTTGCTCGGGTGGCTGGACCGTTACCCCATCGTCTCGATCGAAGACCCGCTGGCGGAAGACGACGCCGAAGGCATGAAAAAATTCACCGCCGCAGCGGGGCACAAGGTGCAGATCATTGGCGACGATTTTTTGGTCACCAATGCCAATCGGGTAAGGGCGGCAGCTGATGCTGGTGCCTGCAACGCCGTGCTTATCAAGCCCAACCAGGCCGGCACGGTAACGGAGACCAAGGCGGCGCTGGATGCGGCAAAGCGTGTCGGCTGGGGCACCATCGTTTCGGCGCGCTCCGGTGAGACCGAGGACGTGACTATCGTGCATCTCGCGGCGGGTTGGGACGCCGGACAACTGAAGGTCGGTTCGTTTGCGCGCTCCGAACGCATGTCTAAATGGAACGAGGCGCTACGCATTGAGGAGTCGCTCGCCGGCAAAACCAGCTTCGCCGGACGCGACGCGCTGCCAAGCAAGCACGTGAATAGGTGAATGTCGTAACGATGCTGAATAACGAAAAAGCAAGACTATTACTCTCATCACACTGTTCGCGACAGAGACGGCGCTCCCCCTGTCCACGTTTCAGGCAATGACGAC
>DATMZQ010000449.1:0-4664 GCA_035573615.1 Burkholderiales bacterium
CGCGGTCGAATCCCGGGCGCCGGAAGAGATCGTCTTGTGGCGCATCCCGGTCGGCGAAGGCGCCATTGCACGCATCGATGATCGTACGCTGACGTTGCCACAAGGCATCATCGGCTTCGAATATCTGCAGATCGACCACGATCTGCTGGGTTATCACCAACTGATTCCCCTCGCGTTTCTGGGCGCCGAGCGTTTGGAGTTGACCCATTCCGCACCGGAAAAGTGGTTCCTCGAGACTTTGTGGAAACGCGCACAAGGTTATTCTGAGCGCGGCCTTTCGGTACGTAGCCGTGTGGAACAATTTAGTGTCATTCCGAACCAGCAATACCAACTGGTCGAGCGCGACAAGAAAGTCTTTTTCCGTCCGGCCTCGCAATAACATCGCAAAGACCGGCGCGGAGTGTTCAACCGGGCAGGTAGGCAGCAAACTCCTTTTCCACTTTTTTGGGATTGGCCAGCAGCCCGGCGGCTACGCCTTGCGCCATATCGCCCACATCGACGTCTTCCATGCCGGATTCCACGGCTTTGAGCGCAATTGCGGCAACGTCGTCCGGCGCAAGTTTGGGCAGGTCAATGCCGCGTGCCATGTCCGTATCCACAGCGCCCGGGAAAATGCCGACAACCAAGGTCTCTTGTTTTGCCAGTTCCGCCCGCACGGCTTGCGTAAGGCTCCAGGCTGCGGCTTTCGATGCGGAGTAGGTACCGAGCGCAGGAATGTTGATGCGCGACACGAGCGAAAGCATGTTGATGATGGCACCGCCCCCATTGAGTTTCAGAACCGGACCGAACGCACGCGACAGAAATAGCACGCCGAAGTAATTCACCATCATCTCGCGGTAAGCCGCCTCGATCGAGCCAGCCGCCAATGCGCCGCTAGACCCGTTGGCGCCGGCGTTATTGATCAGCAGCGAGACATCCGCACATTTCGCGGCAACAGCTTTGACGGCTGCTTCATTGGTGACGTCAAGCGTAAGTGCAACGACCTTGCCCGGGTACGTCTTAACCAGATCGCTTACGCCGCTAATATCGCGGGCGGCGGCATAGATTTTTTTTGCATCCATCTCGAACAGCGTTTTGACGTATGCGCGGCCTATGCCTCGATTCGAACCGGTTACCAGCGCGACTGACCCTGCAATCTTCATGTTGCCTCTCTCCTTCTGTTTGGAATTTGCAGCTAGTGACTATTGCAGCTGCTCTAGTTTTCGCCTGTTCGCCAAGGTGGGCATCGAAACCGGGCAACGCATGGCATTGCAAGGCGCAAGTGTAAGCCTGGACAAGGCAGACGGAAAGCCTTGCGCCACCGCCGCGATGTCAATCGTTGCGTGCGCGCATTGTCGCACCGGGCGCGGTAGCGTTCACTTTCGGCATGGAATGCCGATTTGCTATTCCAACATGATTCAATGTTCCGGCACACTGACAGCATGGGAGAGCGCGTACCAGCACCGGGACAGACAGGGGCGACATCTGCTTAATTGCTATCCCACACCACGGCTGTTACAGCGAGATTGCGTTGCTTTGCGAAAACGCGCGCTGCGATGGTTGATTTGCGCGACCGCCTGGTGCCTTTGCACGCATGCGATGGCTGCCGAATCGGCTTCGGAAGGGCACTTGCCTTCGTTTGCGGAATTGCAGGATGCCGGCGCCATCATTGGCGAAGTGCGCATCATCAACAATAACATTTTCAATCTGGACGATCCCAAGGAAAACAATTTCCTGTTCCGGCTCGCCAACAATCTGCATATCGTCACCCGCCCAGAGGTGATTCGCCGGTCATTACTGTTCAGTAGCGGCGAGCGCCTGTCCATACAGAAAATAGAGGAGTCGGAACGAGTGCTGAGAAGGAACCGCTATCTCTACGACGTAGAGATTCGACCCGCTGCGTATCACGAAGGCATCGTCGACATCGAAGTCCAGACGCGCGACACCTGGACAATTCAGCCCGGTTTGCAATACAGCCGCTCCGGCGGTTCGAATTCGACCGCTCTTACGCTCAGGGAAAACAATCTTCTGGGCACCGGTACTTCGATCGGCTATGCGAAAACTTCGGATGTCGACCGCAACGGCAACGCCTTTTCCCTGGCGCAGCACAACCTGTTCGGCAGCTGGACCAGCATCGACCTGACATTGGCCAAATATGATGATGGCGACCATCGGTCGTTCGAGTTCGGCCGGCCTTTCTACGCTCTCGATACGCGCTGGGCCACGGGCGTGTCAGCTTTGCATGACGAGCGCATCGAATCAGTCTATGTCAATGGCGATATTGTCGGCCAATATCGCCACATCAAGGATGCCAGCGAAGTGTTCGGAGGCTGGTCAAACGGCCTGGTTGATGGCTGGACCCGGCGATATTCGGTCGGCCTCAACTATCTGGATGACGTCTACCCGAGTGATCCCACACTGGCAGCTCCTCCTGCCGTGCCACCGGACCAGAGGCTGGTGTCGCCCTTCGTGCGCTACGAGATCATTCAGGACGACTTCGAAAAGGTGAAGAACCGGGACAAAATCCAGCGTGCGGAATTCTTTGCTATTGGATTCAATTCCACGATACAAGTGGGCCGCGCGCTGACCAGCCTGGGTTCCACCCGCGACCTCTGGCTCTATTCAGCCACGGCGACTCGCGGGATGCATCTGGAGCGCGGCAATGACTTGCTCGGTTCAGCAAGCGTCGGGGGTCAGTACGGAGACGGGCACGGAGAACGACAAACGTTGGGCGGCTCGGTTCGGTACTTCGTGCCTCACTTCAAGCGCGCCGTTTTCTATGTCGCCGCGTCGGGCGATACGATACGCAATCCCGAACCGCAGGATGTCTTGTTGCTGGGCGGTGAAAATGGTTTGCGCGGCTATCCCCTGCGCTACCAAAGCGGCGAGCACCGGGCACTGCTCACCATCGAAGAACGCGTCTACACGGATTGGTATCCGGTTCGATTGTTTCGCGTCGGTGGCGCGGTATTCTATGACGTCGGCCGGGCGTGGGGTGGACCGACCCAGAATCCGGTGAACCCGGGCTGGCTCAGCGATGTGGGTTTCGGCTTGCGCATCCTCAATGACCGCGCCGCGTTTGGCAATGTGCTGCATATCGACCTCGCCTTTCCACTCAATCCCGATCCGAACATCAAGTCAGTGCAATTCCTGGTCAGGAGCTATCTGAATTTCTAGCAGTGTTGACTCGGCACATGTTTTCGCCAGGCAATACACCCGTGGTCGTTTGACAGCGCAAGCCTGCACGCGGTAAAAGGTCAGCCAGTTTTTGCGTGCTTCAATGCGCCGCAACAGTCAAATTACATCCGGGGAGCGACATGGCAGGACAGTGGATCGATATCAAGACAGCGCAGGAAGGTACATTCAGAGGATATCTTGCTCTGCCCGCATCAGGCAAAGGCCCCGGCATCGTGCTGTGCCAGGAGATTTTCGGCATCAATGCGTACATCCGCGAGGTCGCCGATTACTACGCCGAGGAAGGGTACGTGGTGCTCGCACCGGATCTGTTCTGGCGGTTGGAGAAGGACGTCGATCTCGGGTACTCGGAAGCTGAGTGGAAAAAAGCGTTCGATCTTCTGCAGCGCATGGACGTCGACAAGGCCATGGAAGACGTCACGGCTGCAGTACGCACCTTGCGGACGCGGGTAGAAGTGTCCGGCAAGGTCGGCGCCCTCGGATTCTGTCTCGGAGGCAGGCTCGCCTATCTGGCGGCCGCGCGCTCCGGTGTGGATTGCGCAGTCGGCTACTATGGCGTAACGATCGAGAAGTATCTCAACGAAGCGGCCAGAATCAAGGTTCCGATGGTGTTGCACTTCGCCAGCGAAGACAAATACGCGCCACCGGAAGCAGTGGAAAAAATCAGGAATGCGTTTTCAGGCCGCAAGGATGTTGAGATTTATAGCTACCCGGGTGTCGACCATGCATTCGCGCGCACGGGCGGCATGCACTATGACCGGCCAGCTTCCATGATGGCGCACTCACGTTCAATCGCATTATTCCGCAAGGTCATGGGGCCCGCCTACGACCTGTCCGCGCTGTGGGAACAGCACACAATGCATGAATTCGGCACACGCGATGTCGACGCAACGATGAAGACCATGGTGGCGCAGCCCTACGTGAATCACGTACCCACCATGACGGGCGGCGTTGGCCACGATCATCTGAAGCGCTTCTACAAGTACCACTTCATTCCGACGACGCCGAAAGACACCCGGCTGGTGCCAATCTCACGCACTATCGGGGCAGATCGCCTGGTCGACGAAATGCTGTTCTGTTTCACGCACGACATCGAAATTGATTGGATGCTGCCGGGTGTCGCGCCGACCGGCAAGTATGTCGAGGTCCCGCTCGTGGCAATCGTGAACTTTCGTGGCGACAAGCTATATCACGAACATATCTACTGGGACCAGGCTTCCGTGCTGGTGCAGATTGGACTGCTCGACCCGAAGAAGAGTGGGCTGCCGGTTGCCGGCGCGGAGACCGCGCGCAAGCTGGTGGACGAGAATGTTCCCTCCAATAGGTTGATGAAGAATTGGAGCTCGAGCGAGGGCAAGCGCTGAAGGTTCGAAGGCGCGAACCAAGTACCGCCGGGCAGCCGGCGTAGAGTATCAGGACTTCGTGCTACTGCTTTTCGGCAGGCAGTTGCTGTAGCGCGCGGAACATCTCCTGTTGTATGACGGGCATCA